>CADBQL010000192.1 GCA_902796815.1 uncultured Coriobacteriaceae bacterium
ATGTTCGAAATCAAAGGAGCGTTTGCGACTGCGAAGTGCTTTGCAACGAACATCGATGATGCTGCTATAGAGCAAATCCGCGCGATGTGCAATCAGCCTTTCGTGAAAGGCTCGCATGTGGCTATCATGCCCGACGCGCATGCTGGCAACGGATGTACTATTGGCACGACCATGACTATCGTCAATGCGGTTGTGCCGAACATCGTAGGCGTCGATATCGGTTGCGGTATGTATACGGTTGACCTCGGAAAACGCCCGATTGATCTTCCCGCATTCGATGAAGCGTGCAACGCGATTCCCTCGGGTATGCGCGTGTGGGAGAGGCAGCGCCGGTGTTTCGATCTCGAGGAGCTGCACTGCTTTCGCCAGCTGAAGGACATTGGGCGCATCGAGTGCAGCATCGGCACGCTCGGCGGCGGCAATCATTTCATCGAGTTGGACCGTGCAGACGACGGCACGCAGTACCTGGTCATCCATTCCGGCAGCCGTAACCTGGGAAAACAGGTTGCTAAACTGTATCAGAAGCTTGCGGTCGAGCTGCACAGCGGCAAGGTAGAGCGATTCAATGCACACGAGGCGCTCGTCACAGAGTACATGGCTGCTGGGCGCAGGACCGAAATCAATGACGCGCTCAAGGAGTTGGACGCGCGCTTCAGGGGAACCTTGCCCGATGTACCCAAGGAACTGTGCTGGCTGTACGGCAGCGTCTTGGAGGACTACCTGCATGACGTCGCAATCTGCCAACGCTTTGCTTGGCTGAACCGCGAGACCATTGCAGACGAGATCCTGAGGTCGCAAGGGCTTGATGTGCGCGACGCTTTTCACACGGTGCACAACTACATCGACACCGACGAAATGATACTGCGAAAGGGGGCAATTGCAGCGCATGAGGGAGAGCGCATTCTCATTCCGCTGAACATGCGCGATGGGTCGGTGCTCGCACGCGGAAAGGGAAACACCGAGTGGAACATGAGCGCTCCCCACGGCGCGGGCCGCGTTTTGTCCCGCAGCAATGCGCGCGCGAGCCTTTCGATGGATGAGTACCACGCCCAGATGGCAGGCATCTACTCGACCAGCATCGACGAGTCCACTCTTGACGAGGCGCCTGGTGCTTACAAACCGATCGAGGACATCATCGGCCCGATTGCCGAAGCGGTCGATATCGTAGAGATAATGAAGCCGATCTATAACTTCAAAGCACATGAGGGTGCTTCGGTGTAGGCAACGCGCGGGTGCGGGGGTAGTGGTGGCGATGGCGATTGCGCGGGCGATAACGGTAGCGAGAGCGAGGGCTGCTAGGATCATCGGTCGACCAGGACTCTTTGAGGTCTTAACCTTTACCCGCGCGTTCTCGTCGCTGTCGAAAAACTTGATCCGATGACGCTAGTACCTGTAGAGCGTGTTTCATTCCATCTGCTATGGGATTGTTTGATGATTTGCGTAAAGCAAGCGACGCGCTTGCTAGCACCATCAAGAAAGCTGCAGAAAGCGACGAGGCCAAGGAGTTCGTGAACATCCTCGAGAAGGTCGCGCAAGACGCGAAGGAAAAGCTGCTGGCATCGAGATGATTAATTTCGTAGAGCATTGTCCGAGCAAGATTGACTATATTGTCAATCGGGGGATGCGGATCAGATCGAGCAGGTTGGTGGGAAGCGAGCGCGTGGTCTCCGCCTCGGCCGTTTCTTCGTGCCAGATGTAACAAATGCCCCGTTTGGCTTCACATGCTGCTACAATGAGCACGTTAACTCGCGAAACGGGAAGGGTTGCCTGATGGGAAACGATGGCGAGAGCGCTCAGGGTGCTCGCAGGATTGCTTCGCCCGAACAGCTCAACGACTACTTGAAGGTGACGAGCCCCAAGGTTTGGCTGCTGTTTGTGGCAATCGTCCTACTCGTCGGCAGCCTCCTTGTTTGGAGCAATTTTGCAACGATAGAAAGTTACGCCACGGGGACGGCTACCGCAAGCAATGGTGAGCTCACTGTGACGTTTGACGATCCTGCGAAGGCGAGCAAGGTGCATCCCGGCATGGAAATGGAAGTTGGTGACGTGCGATGCGAAGTGCTTACCATCGGGGTTGGCCCTAGTGGCGAGACGATTGCGTCGGCGCAGGCGAATATTCCCGACGGGGCTTATGACGTGCGCGTAGGATATAGCACATCCCAGGTCATTTCGATGTTGCTCAACTAATGGAGTAGCGATTGTGGGCAAGCCAAAACAACCGATAGACAAGGGCGTTGCCAAAGTCCCCGTCGTCTTGCAGATGGAAAAGCTCGAATGCGGCGCCGCTGCGCTTGCCATGGTCATGGCGTATTACGGCAGATGGCTGCCAATCGAACAGGTGCGCCTTGATTGCGGCGTGTCGCGTGACGGTTCGACTTTAGCCAATATTGCTGCAGCCGCACGGAGCTACGGCATGGAAGTCGAGGGCTATAGCCGGGGCATCGATGTGCTTAGGGAGATAGGCCCGTTTCCGTGCATTGTTACCTGGAATGCAAATGAATATGTCGTGTGCTGCGGTTTCAAGGGCGATTACGCGTACATAAACGACCCTGCAAAGGGCTCGCGCAAGATCAAGATGGCGGAATTTGAACGCTTTTACAGCGGCATTTGCCTGACCTTCGTCCCGACGCAGGAATTCGTTCCCGGCGGTAAGCGCAAGAGCATGGTCGAATTCGCCCGCAACCGTTTGCAGGGGGCCGGTACGGCTATCGCGTTCGTCGCGCTCACGACGCTTGTCGGCTATCTTTTCGAGATGCTAACCCCAGCGTTCTCTCGTTTCTTTATGGATCGCCTGCTCACCCATGAAAACTCCGAGCTGCTTATGCCTTTCATCGTGCTCTTGACTGCTGTTGGTGCGTTACAGGTTTTCGTCACCGCCGTTCAGTCTGTCTATTCGCTCAAAATAAACGGCAAAATGGCCATCATCGGGTCTTCCACGTTCATGTGGAAGGTCCTGCGCCTGCCTATGGAATACTTCTCGCAGCGCAAGGCCGGCGATATTCAGCAGCGCAAAATGACGAACGCCGTCATCGCCGAGTCCCTCGTGAACATGTTTACTCCGCTTGCGCTCAACATCGTAATGATGGTGTTCTACCTTGTTGTCATGATTCGCTACTCGCCTCTGCTCACGGCAGTCGGTATTGCGACTATTGTCGTGAACTCCCTGCTTGCTAGCTATATTTCTCGTAAGCGCGTCAATATTACCCGTGTGCAGATGCGCGATTCGGGAAAACTCGAGTCGTCGACCGTGTCGGGTATTCAGATGATTGAGACAATCAAGGCATCTGGTGCAGAGAACGGGTATTTTGCCAAATGGTCAGGCTATCAGGCTTCGGTGAATGCGGCAACGACACGCTTTGCCAATTTGAATTTGTATCTGGGGATGGTGCCGAATTTCTTCGTCAGCCTCGCAAACTATGCCGTGATCGTGATCGGCGTGTTCCTCGTCATGCAGGGTCGCTTTTCGCTTGGCATGGTCATGGCGTTCCAGGGCTATATCTCGTTGTTTATGAGCCCTGCGATGAAGACGGTTCAATCTGGCCAGACTTTGCAGGAAATGCGTACGCAGATGGAGCGCATCGAAGATGTCATGGAGTATCCGACGGATCCGAACTATCGCGACGAGCCGCTGAGCGACGATATCGATTATGACAAGCTCGACGGGAAGGTCGAGCTCAGGAACGTCACGTTCGGCTATGCAAGGTTGTCAGATCCCGTCATCGAGGATTTTTCGATGACGGTGGAGCCGGGGGAAAGCGTGGCGTTTGTCGGGATGTCAGGATGCGGAAAATCTACGCTATCGAAGCTTATTGCCGGGCTTTATCAGCCGTGGAGTGGCGAAATATTGTTCGATGACGTACCGATATCGGAAATCGATCGCAGCGTGTTCACGGGTTCGGTGGCCGTAGTGGACCAGGATATCATCCTGTTCGAGGACACCATCGCAAACAATATACGGATGTGGGACGAGTCTATCGAAGATTTCGAGGTCATCTTGGCGGCGCGCGATGCGCAGATACACAGCGACATCGTGGCGCGCGAGGGCGGCTACGAGGGTATGATTTCCGAGGGCGGACGCGATCTTTCTGGCGGACAGCGCCAACGCCTTGAGATAGCCCGCGTGTTCGCAACGGACCCGAGCGTCATCATCATGGATGAGGCGACGAGCGCGCTTGACGCCAAGACCGAATTCGAGCTCGTGCAGGCTGTACGGGAGCGTGGCATCACCTGCATTATCATTGCGCACAGATTGTCCACGATTCGCGATTGCGACGAAATCATCGTGCTCGATCATGGCCGGATTGTCGAGCGCGGCACTCACGATGAGCTTTATGCGCGAGGTGGCGCGTATGCCGAGCTGGTTACCAACGACTAGGAGGGGGTGAAGGACATGGGCATGTTTGACGATCAGATTCGCCAACGCAAGCGAGGAGATCAGGAGCAGTTCGAAGACTCCATTTTGCGCATGGCCTCTGCAGTCGTGGGAAACGAAGCTGCAGGATCGATGGCGGCAAATCGCATCGTGACGAAAGAGGCCGTTGACGACGTTTTGAAGTTCTATCGTATCAGTCCTACCGACATACCTGCCGGCGTGACTGATCCCGAAGAGCAGTTGGAATATGCCTTGCGGCCTCACTCCATCATGACACGCATGGTGACGTTGACGGAGGGCTGGTACAAGGATGCTTTCGGACCCATGATCGCCTACCGTGCAAGTGACGGTGCGCCGGTCACTGTGTTTCCGAAACCCTACCTTGGCTACTGGTTCCGCGACGAAAACGGGCACAAGACTACCGTGAATGCGAGCAATGCGCACACGTTCGCCTCTGAGGCGCGGTGTTTCTATCGGCCTTTGCCTTTGGGAAAGCTAGGCATAGTCGACCTGCTCAGATATATGAAGGAGTGCTTGAATGCAACAGATATAGGCCTTCTTGCGGTAATCACGCTGCTCGTCACGCTCACTGGCATGGTCTTGCCGCCGGTTGCAAAGATGCTGACTGGCTACGTCGCCAACACTGGCAGCTACGCACTGCTGTGGTCTACGGCGGCGCTTCTACTGTGCGCTGCGCTTTCGCAGCAAATTGTAACGGCTTCGCGAGAGATTGCTGTTAACCGCATCCGTACGAAAGTGTCGATGTCGGTCCAATCGGCTTTCATGATGCGCATCCTCAGCCTCCCGGTGACGTTCTTCCGAGAATACAGCGCTGGTGAACTCGCAAGCCGCAGCGCGGCCGCCAAGAACCTTGTCGAGATAATCGTGTCGAATGTGATATCGCTTGGCGCCACTGCCCTGTTTTCGCTGTTGTACATTGTGCAAATCGGCCAGTTCGCGCCGGCTCTTATGTGGCCGGCAGTTGGCATTATCATAGCGACGGTGGCGATGACACTCGCCACATCTCTCGTGCAGTTGCGCGTCACGCGCCAGCAGATGGAATATGCCGCCAAGGAAAACGGCAAGAGCTTCGCCCTCATCTACGGCGTGCAGAAAATCAAGCTTGCCGGTGCGGAAAAACGTGCTTTTGCCCAATGGGCGCGTGCTTACACCAAGAGCGCCGAGCTGCAGTACAATCCGCCGTTTTTCCTCAAGATAAGTGGCGCCCTGAATTCGGCCGTCTCGCTTGGCGGCGCGATTATCCTGTATTACCTTGCGGCTTCGAATGGCGTCACGCCGTCGGACTATATCGCGTTTTTCGCGGCTTTCGGTATGGTCATGGGCGCATTTGCGTCGTTGGCGGGCGTGGTGCAGGCGACGGCGCAGATTAAGCCTTACTTGGACATGATGAAGCCTATCCTAGAGGCCGAGCCCGAAATTACCGAGGACAAGGAAATCCTCACCGAGCTCATCGGGCGCATCGAATTCAACGACGTGTATTTTCGCTATGACGAGAATTCGCCCTATGTCGTTGATGGGATGAACCTCAAAATTCGCCCAGGAGAGTATGTGGCCATCGTGGGAAAATCGGGGTGCGGCAAGACGACGCTCGTGCGGCTCCTGCTCGGCTTCGAGAAGCCGGAGAAAGGCGCCATCTATTACGATGGAAAAGACATCACGGGTCTCGACCTGCGCTCGCTACGTCGGCGCATCGGCGCGGTTACGCAAGACGGCAGCCTCTTTGCGGAAGATATTTTTTCAAACATCACGATTTCGGCGCCACAGCTGTCTCTTGAGGATGCGTGGGAAGCTGCCGAGATTGCGGGGATTGCCGATGACATCCGGGCGATGCCGATGGGTATGCAGACGATGATTTCGGAAGGCTCGGGCGGTATTTCGGGTGGGCAAAAGCAGCGCCTCATGATCGCCTGCGCCGTAGCGCCCCGACCGAACGTCCTCATCTTTGACGAGGCGACGAGCGCATTGGATAACCGCACGCAAAAACAGGTTTCGGAAGCGCTCGATGCGCTCAAGTGCACGCGCATTGTCATTGCGCACAGGTTGTCGACCGTCAAAAATTGCGATCGCATCCTGTACCTCGAAGGCGGTCTCATCGTGGAGGACGGTACCTATGACGAACTGATTGAGCGTGGCGGTTTGTTTGCCGAGCTCGTCGAGCGTCAGCGACTTGACGTGTAGAGGTCTCGCTTCGATGAGTTTTGCCCCAGGGGCTCGACTCATTCTGTTAGCATAGGCATCGAAGCAAAACCATCATGGTCCATGCACTGTGAGAAAGAGGGAACATGTTAACGATTACGAGCAACATCGATGGGGATGTCAACGAGCTCAAGCTTGTCGGTCGCCTTGACGTGAAATCTGCGAAGGATGCTGACGTCGCCTTTGCGGAGGCTTCCGAAAAATCGAAGATTATCGTGCTTGACCTTTCCGAGCTCGATTACGTCGCGAGTGCGGGCTTGCGTGCGCTTAAGCGGTTGCGCGCTTCAGTACGCGATAACGATGGCGAGCTTAAGGTGAGAGGCGTTCAGGACGCCGTTATGGAGGTTTTTGAACTCACTGGTTTTGCGGCCATGTTTACGTTTGAGTAATCGTAGCCAGAAGTGAGTTGTGACAACCACAACCGAAAGGGGTTCGGAAAATGAAGAGTATCACCGTTCCCGCAAACGATGAGAGCCCAGGTTCTGTAGCCGAGTTCGTGGAAGAGCAGCTTTCCCTCTACGATTGTTCGCCGCGCGTACTCAATCAAATCGATGTTGCCATTGAGGAAATTGTGGTCAACATCGTGAATTACGCTGGGCTTGCTGATTCGGAGGGCATCGAGGTTCGCTGCGAAGTCATCGACAATCCGCTCCGCGTGGTTTTGCAATTTCTTGATGGCGGCATTCCGTTCGATCCGCTGACAATAGCAGAGCCTGACACGTCGCCTGAAGCCACCATGGAACGCGAGGGAGGCCTCGGAATCTTCATGGTGAAGAAGATGATGGATGATGTGTCGTACACATATGAGAATGGCAAAAACACGCTTACCATTCTGAAGCATTTTGAATGAACCATGATTCCAGATGAGTCACGCCCCTGGGGCAAAACTCATTCGAGAATGTGAGTCACGCCCCTGGGGCGTGACTCATTGCGTGTTCCATTGGTCGAGCTGTTCGATGTCGGCGTGCTCTTTGGATTTCACGCATTTTTGACGTTGTTGCCGACGTAACGCAGGCCGAGCATGGTTATGTCGTCGAACTGCGGGGCATCTTGCACAAACTCCGCAATCCGCTCGCGTACGAAAGGCAAGACTTCGCCGGGAGAGGCGCTCGGTGCGCTGTTCAGGGCATCGATGAGGCGTTCCTCGTCGAACAGCTCTTCTTCTGCGTCAGTGGCTTCGGTCACGCCGTCAGTGTATTGGAAAATGGCATCGCCTGGCTGCAGGACAATCTCGTGGTTGCGGAAGCGGTACTTTTCGGGCAGTTCATCGTAGTCTTCTTGGGCGAACGCTGCGAGCGCAACGGCGCCGTTCGGCTTGGGGGGAAGTTCCCAAACGCCATTGCGGAATAATGCGAGCTTCTCGTGCCCTGCGTCGGCATAGGTTAGCGTACCAGTCGATATTTCGAGCACGCCAAGCCAGACGGTGGTGAACATGTCATCGTCGTTTTTCTCCGACAAGTCGGCATTAGCTCGCAGGAGCACTGCGGCGGGGTCGATGTTCGAAAGCGCTTCCATCTTGATGACGGTTTTCGATAGCATCATGAATAGTGCCGCCGGAACGCCTTTGCCGCTCACGTCAGCCACGACGAGAGCCAAGTGGTCATCGTCGATCATGAAGAAGTCATAAAAGTCTCCGCCCACTTCTTTTGCGGGCTCCATGCTCGAGAACAGCTCGAACTCGTCGCGCGCTGAGATGACGCGCGTGATGGTCGGGAGTACGTTTGCCTGGATTTCGGCGGCCATATCGAGGTCGGCCTGTACCGTTGCCAGAGACGTTTTCAGGGCTCCGACCGTCAGGTTTATGTCATCCGAAAGCGAGGAGAATTCCGAAGCGTCGCGTACGTCGATTTCAACGTCCAAATCGCCTTTCGTTATCTGGGCCAGCTGCCCGGTCATCCGCCTGATTCCGCGTATAACCACGGCTTTCGTGACGGCATGGATGGTCAGGAACAATGCGGCGAAAACGAGGACTTCCATGAACGCGACGATGAGCAGCGACGAATCGCGAGAGGAATTGGCTTCCGATGCGGGCAGGAGGGCGAGGATGCGGTAACTCTCCACCTCTTGATAGGTGGCGAAGCATTTCTCGCCATTGAATGTCGTCGAAAAGAGCTGACCGGCTTCTGCTGCTTCGACGTCTGTGGTGAGTTGAGCATCAGCTGCAATCGAAGCGTCTTCGCGTGCGCTGATGATGGAACCAGCGTCGTCGATAACAACAAATTCGCCGGTTTGGCCTACGTGCCGGGTTTTGATCGACGCTTCAACTTGGGATGAAAGGTCGTCAAGGAAGTTCGACGAGTCATAGCCCACCTGTACGAAGCCATCCCGTATGGCAATGCCCGCGTACTTGCGC
>CADBQL010000193.1 GCA_902796815.1 uncultured Coriobacteriaceae bacterium
CCCACGAGCCAATGACAATCGAGCGAATTTACCGTGTACACGAAACGATTATCGTGTATGCTTTCAACTTGCTGCGCCCCGACGACGGGGAGGGCAGTTTAAGGTGACCGCGAAAACGGTCGAATGCCCACACACGTAAATAAACAATGGGCACTCGTGTGAAAGACGCCGGCTGTGAAATTCAGCCGCAGAAAAGGAGAAGCCAGTGAAACTGGTCGTAACCGAGAAAAACGATGCCGCCGAAAAGATCGCGCAGCTGCTCGGCACCAAGGCAACAAAGGACAAGGTTTTCAACACCCCCGTATACCGGTTTACCGTCGACGGGGAAGAATGGGTGACTATCGGCTTGCGCGGCCATATCCTAGAGCCCGATTTTGCACCACAGCTTTTATATAAAAAACGAGGTGGCTGGCGTGGTGTCACGGTGGAGGGGGAATCTATTCCGGCGAGCATTCCCGATGATCTGCCCAAGCCTCCTTTCAAAAAGAAGAAGCCGTTCACGGAGGACGGCGTTGACCTCAAGGGCTGGAAGATGGAGGCGCTGCCGTATCTGGCTTATGCGCCCATCGAGAAGCTCCCAAAGGAAAAGGATATAATTCGCTCGCTCAAGAACCTGGCAAAAAAGGCCGACAGCATCTGCATCGCGACAGACTTCGACCGCGAGGGCGAGCTCATCGGCTCGGACGCGTTGACCTGCATCAAGCAGGTTAACGATTCTGCGCCAGTTTCGCGTGCGAGGTACTCGGCTTTTACCAAAGAGGAGATAAAGCACGCTTTTGAGAATCTCGCCGAGCTCGACGAGAATCTGGCGGCTGCGGGCGAGTCGCGCCAGGACATCGATTTGATCTGGGGCGCTGCGCTTACGCGTTACCTGACGCTCGTGAAATTCGCAGGTTATGGCAACGTGCGCAGTTCTGGGCGCGTGCAAACGCCCACGCTTGCGCTCATTGTCGCGCGCGAGCGAGAGCGCCTCGCTTTCGTTCCCGAGGATTACTGGGTCATCCGCGGGAAGTTTGGCGAGGGCTCCGACGAGTTCGAGGCTCCTCATGCGACGGCGCGCTTCAAGACCGAGAAGGCTGCGATGGAGGCGATGGCGCACGTCAAAGATGCCAAGAAGGCCCTCATTGCCAACGTCGAAAAGAAAAAGCGTACGGTAAAGCCCCCCGCGCCTTTCAATACCACGAGCCTTATGGCCGCGGCGGCTGCCGAGGGTTTGAGCCCGGCGCGCACGATGCGCATCGCGGAGAGCCTCTACATGGATGGCTACATCTCGTACCCGCGCGTGGACAACACCGTGTACCCGTCGACCCTCAACCTTGCCGATGTCGTGCGTACGATATCGGGAAACCCTGCTTATGCACCTTATTGCTCAGAGCTACTTTCCAAGGGAAAGCTCGTTGCGACGCGAGGCAGCAAAGAAGAGACCGACCATCCGCCGATCTATCCTACGGCGAAGGCTACGCCAGATGACCTGCCCGCTGCCGAGTACAAGCTGTACAACCTTGTGGCTCGTCGTTTTTTGGCAACGCTTTCGGAAGCGGCAATCGTCGAAGGCACGAGGGTTACGCTCGAGGTTCCGGGCGAAAACGCGGGCCCGCGCGAGCCGTTTGTCGCACGTGGTGACGTTACCGTCAAGCCGGGCTTCAGGGCAATTTATCCATATGGCGTGAAGAAAGACGAGCAATTGCCGGTCCTCAAGCAGGGCGACGTCATCGCTTTTGGCGGCGCGACGTGCACGAAGAAACAGACCGAGCCGCCGGCGCGCTACAGCCAGGGCAAGCTCATACAGGAGATGGAAAAGCTCGGCCTGGGCACCAAGTCGACGCGCCATTCAATCATCGAGCGCCTGTATACGGTCAAATACATCGTGAACGACCCCATCGAGCCCTCCCAGCTCGGCATGGCGGTTATCGACGCGCTCGACCAATACGCACCGCACATCACGCATCCCCAGATGACCGCAGAGCTCGAAGACGGCATGAGCAGCATTGCCGCCGGAAAGACGACCAAAGATGAGGTCGTCATGAATTCGCGCGACCTGCTTGCCAAGGAACTCGAGGCGCTACTTCCCAAGAAGGAAGAGGTCGCCACGGCGCTTGCCGATGCGGTGGCAGCCGACGCATATGTGGGTACCTGTCCCAAATGCGGCAAGGACCTGCAGATACGTGCATCGAGCAAGACGCGTTCGATGTTCATAGGATGTTCGGGCTGGCCTGAGTGCGACGTGACCTATCCGCTTCCCAAGGGCAAGATCGAATCGAGCGAAGAGCCCTGCCCATCTTGCGGTATGCCGCAGGTGAAGGTTACGGCGTTTCGCTCCAAGCCACGCCTGCAGTGCATCGACCCCAATTGCGAAACGAACCACGAGCCCGATGTCGTGGTGGGCACCTGCCCGGTGTGTGCCGAACGCGGCGTGTCGGACGCAAAGCTTGTGGCTCAGCGCAATCCCCGTACGCTCAAGCGCTTCATCCGCTGCGAGAACTACGACGAATGTGGTTGCAGCTACCCGCTTCCTCAACATGGCACGCTCACGCCGACTGAGGATATATGCGAAGCGTGCGGTGCGCCCATGGTCGTGGTAACGACGACACGCGGTCCATGGAAACTCTGCCCGAATTTCGACTGCCCGTCAAAGGAGCAGGAGAAGGAAGCGAAACCGAAGGGTGCTGCCAAGAAATCGACAGCGCGCAAGCGTACGACACGGAAGAAGAAATAGCATACGTGCCAACGTTTAGCCCTTCAGCTGATACTGATTATTCAGGCGGGATGGAGTGTAAGTCAGGCGCTTTTTTTTGGTTAGCATCATATCGCCTCGATTGAATCGCTAGCAGAATCGCGCTTTGCCCGCGCGTTATCCCGCCGTGAATCGAGTAGCGCTGTCCGTGCGTGCGGCTCGAGCGCGATGAGACTACAGCACGAATATGTGAACTTAGCTATGCGTTCTGGGCGTTAAGAGGCCTTCGATGGGGTATTATTGACACCATAAGAATTCCCAGTAGAACGGGGACCGCCATGGTGTTCACTATTACGTTCAACCCTGCAGTTGATGTTGTCATCAGCGTCGAGAATCTCGAAATGGGCGGCATCAACCGTACCACGAGCCAGGAAATCTATTACGGCGGGAAGGGCGTGAACGTATCGTACGTCCTGCGCAATCTCGGCCGAACATCGACGGCTTGGGGTTTTCTGGCCGGCCATATCGGGTCGGCCATGGAAGAGGCGCTCAAAGCAGACGGCTTACCCTGTCAATTCGTTAAGCTCGCCGAAGGTGAGACGCGTGTCAACACGAAGCTTCGTACACCCAACGGCGACGGTCCCATCATGGAGACCGCATTCAACGCGCCAGGGCCGGCGGTTGACGATGCTGCTCAAGAGCAGCTATTCGCGCAGCTCGATGGGACTCAGGATGGCGACGTGATTATCGTGTCGGGCGGGGTGCCGCGCAACGTGGGTACCGACATGTACGCGCGCATGCTCCAGCGCCTCGAGGGCAAGGATGTACGCGTAGTCGTGGACGCGACGGGCGACTTGCTCCTCAACGCCATGCCGTATCATCCGTTCCTCGTGAAGCCCAACGACGAAGAGCTCGCGGAAATCGCGGGCTGCGCCGAAGACGACTACGAGCGTCTACTCGAAGCGGCGCGCGATTTGCGTGCGCGCGGTGCCATCAACGTGCTCGTGTCGCGTGGCGGCAAGGGCGCTTTCCTCATCGACGAGTTCGATCAGCTCCACGAGATGGATGCTCTCAAGGGCACGCTCGTCAACAGCGTCGGTGCGGGAGATTCGACTGTCGCTGGCTTCGTGCATGGGTATCTCGAGGGTGTGGAGCAAGGGCTCGACTCGGGTGAGTTGTACGAGCATGCGTTCCATATGGCCATGGCCTGCGGTGCCGGTACGGCGTTTTCGCAGGGACTTGCGACCAAAGAAGTCATCGAGGGTTTGCTCGCGCAGATCCAATAAAAAACGATTGAGCGCTACGTAGGCTGTTCCTGCTTGTTCGCGCATTATGAGGACGGCGCGGAGTTCTTGAGCAGGAAAGCCAGCATTGATGTTATCGAAGCCTGCATTTGCAGGTTCGGTATATAGAAAAAAGGCAGGGCATCGTGTCTTGCCAATCGAAAGGCGGAGCACGAAAGCTTCGCCGCTAGGGGAGCGGGGATTGCGTAAGCGTCTCCCGCGTGAAAGGATGGGGTGCATGAGAATTACTGACCTCCTGTCGTCCCAGGCAATTGAGCTGGGCGTTTCGGTAGCTTCAAAAGCTGAGGCTATCGAAAAGCTCATCTCGTTGCACGAAGGGGCGGGCAACCTGAGCAACGTGGAGCAGTATCGCGAGGCGATTCTGGCCCGTGAAGCACAGGGAACCACCGCAATTGGCGAGGGAATGGCTATTCCGCACGCCAAGACCGATGCCGTGGCGCATCCGGCGCTTTCGGCAATAACCGTGCCCGACGGCGTCGATTACGAAGCGCCTGACGGCCAGCCGTCCAAGCTGCTTTTCATGATTGCAGCTCCGAGCGACGGCGAAGTGCATCTGGAAGTGCTCGCGCGGCTCATGACGATGCTCATGGACGTCGATTGGCGCAACCAGTTGCTCTCCGCCCAATCGACCGATGAGTTCCTCAAGCTCATCGACGACAAGGAGCGGGAGAAGTTCCCCGAGGAAGAGCCTGCCGAGGAAGCGGCTCCGGCAGCAGCGGCTGCTGGCGCAGCTGCGGCGGCAGACCATATTCAGGTCCTTGGCGTGACCGCATGTCCTACGGGCATCGCGCACACCTACATGGCCGCCGAGGCGCTCGTGCAGCAGGCCGAGAAGATGGGCATCACCATCAAGGTCGAGACCAACGGCTCGGGCGGTGCCAAGAACATCCTGACCAAGGAAGAGATCGCTGCTGCGGATGGCATCATCGTCGCCGCCGATAAGAACGTTGAGATGGCGCGTTTCGAGGGCAAGCCGACCGTCATCACCAAGGTTGCCGACGGCATCAACAAGCCCGAGGAGCTCATCAACCGTGCGCTTTCCGGCGAGGCCCCGGTTTATCATCACCAGGGCGGCGTGAGCGAGGCTGCTAGTGACTCCGGCGAGAACGAGAGCGTCGGCCGCCAGATTTACAAGCACCTCATGGAGGGCGTCAGCCACATGCTGCCCTTCGTCGTCGCAGGCGGCATCTTCATCGCGCTCGCCTTCTTGATCGACACCATCATGGGCGCGCCGCAGGACGGCAACTTCGGTTCCAATACGCCAGTTGCCGCTTGGTTCAAGGGCATCGGCGGCGTGAGCTTCGGCTTCATGCTGTCTATCCTCGCCGGCTACATCGGCCGCTCCATCGCCGACCGTCCCGGCCTGCTCGTCGGCTTCGTCGGCGGCGCCATGGCGGCTGCCGGCTGCACGTTCGCAGAACCTGGCGGACAGGCTGTTTCCGCCGGCTTCCTGGGCGCTCTGCTTGCCGGCTTCGCAGGCGGTTACTTCATGCTGTGGTTCGAGAAGGTATGCGAACATATTCCGCAGGCGCTTGATGGCATGAAGCCCATGCTCATCTTCCCGCTCGTGGGCCTTGCGTTCATCGGCCTGTTCATGTGCGCGGTCAACCCGATCATGATCGCC
>CADBQL010000194.1 GCA_902796815.1 uncultured Coriobacteriaceae bacterium
TCATCCAGCCCAACGATGTCGATACGCACACGTCCAACATGTGCATGACCTACGCATCGCTCATGGCATCCGACAAGGGCCAACTGCTCGTCGGCGAGGGCGGCACCGCGCAGTTCGAAGCCATGATGAAAGCCCTGGCGGCGACGGTCGGCGGCGAGGAGTACCTGCGCACTCATCCGTGCGCCAACACGATCATCGACGTCATCACGCCGCTCGCGTTCTCCGAGAACATGTTCGAGGCCATGGAGACGTTCGCGTCATGGGGCCAAGCCACCTGCATCTCCTCATGTGCTATGGCTGGCTCGACCGCGCCGGTCACGCCGCTCGGTCCGATTGTCTACACGAACGCCGAGGTTCTTTCGACCATCGCGTTGTGCCAGATGATTAACCCCGGCGCTCCGGTGCTCTACGGTTCCCAGTCGCCTCAGGCCGACATGGCAACTGGCCAGATTGCCGGCGGTGCTCCCGAAAGCGCCCTCATGTACATCTACGCTCAGGAGATGGCACGCTTCTACCACCTGCCGTTCCGCGGCGGTGGCGCCATCACCGACTCCAAGACCGTCGATGCGCAAAGCGGCATCGAGTCCTTCATGACGCTCGCGGCGTGCTACCAGGCCCGCACCAACTACATGATCCACTCGGCGGGCGTACTGAACGGCTACGTGACCACGTCGTATGACAAGATTTTGCAGGACTTCGAATGCATCAACTACTGCGAGCGCATCTTCAACACCCCGCTCGTGCTCGATGACGACGCCATTCCGATGGATGAAATCCTCGATTGCGGTCACGACGGCGAGTTCCTGACCTCCGATCACACGTTCGACCATTGCCGCGAAATCGTGGCGCCGCTGATCGGCTCGCGCGGCCCCGTCGCGGATATCAACAACGCGATCTACCAGAAGATGGATCGCTATTACAACAAGCTCATGGAGGACTACAAGCAGCCTGAGGTCAGTGACGATATGCGCAAGGAGGTAAAGGACATTCTCTGCGCCGCCGGCACCGATCGCGCGACGCTCGACATGATCGACGAGATGATCGCCACCAAGGTCCTGCGCTAGCGGGTGGATAAGAGACCCGTCAAAACTCCGGCTCAGCATCAGATGCCGAGCCGGGGAATGCAAAGCGGGCGAGCGGAAAGCGGAGAGTTGCATGCATGTGAGTCATTTCCCCACCTTTGCCGAGTTGCCGACGCACGCAACTCTTCCGGTTTACGCTCGCCCGCAAGGTGCATGACCGTGCGCCACGTCGCACGATGATTCAAACGAAAGGTGGTGCGATGTGCTATGACACATCCAGCAATGCAGATGAA
Source organism: uncultured Coriobacteriaceae bacterium (assembly GCA_902796815.1). Classification (GTDB taxonomy): domain Bacteria; phylum Actinomycetota; class Coriobacteriia; order Coriobacteriales; family Eggerthellaceae; genus UBA9715. The sequence continues at coordinate 1,316 of CADBQL010000194.1, forward strand.
AGCCTTCATAACCCATACCGACGATCACGAATGGGTCGAGATTAGCAAGGGTTTCCGCGTAAAGCGGCTCCTGTGCGCTGAAGACGTCCGCGCTGCAGGCGTCAAGGCGGGAAGCGTCACGCAAAACGTCGAGTACCTTGCCGGCGTGGCTCAGCTCGACCCGGGCGTGAGCCTGCCCGTGCGCAAGGCCAACCTGGCTATTTGCACGCACATCCTCAAGGGAAAGGTTTGGGCGCGCCTAGGGCGCCAGCGCCTCGAGCTCGGTCCCGAGGCGTCGAACTACTTCCCGGCCGGCGCTCCCTGGGCCTATGAAGCTTCGGGAGACGAGGGCGTCGAGTTCCTCTACACCTTTGCTACCGAGAACGAGATTGGCGAAAACCTGGTCTTCGAAGATGTGACCGAAGAGGAGGCCAAGGCCTACTTCCAACCCAATTGCCCGTCAAATCTCATGACGCCGGGCATGGAAGGCGAGGGCTTCCGTTGGGCATGCGCAGGCGACGCCGATCCCTACATCATGGTCGAAGCCGCTCAGGGTTCGCGTTCCCTAAGCTTCCAGGCGTATTACGATGCTGAGAAGGGCGCGCCTGAGATGTGGTGGGGCCGCACGTTCCTCAAGTCGAACTGCCGTTATACGCCGCATCATCATGAGCAGTCGGAGTTCATCTTCTTCCTGCGTGGCGAAGGCACGATGTATGCAGGCGACGGCATCTACAAGGTGCGCCCCGGCTCAATGGTGTACGCGCCGCGTAACTGCATGCACGGCATGGTCAACGACGCAATCGAGCCGTTGCAGGCAATCTATTGCTGCAACACCGAGGTCACCGGAAACGCCTATGTGCGCTACGAGCTCGCCGATGTGCCGCTCGTCGTGCCCGCCGATCGCACTGACATGTTGCTGAGCGATTTCTAGTGAAAGGGAATGCGGCAACGCGGGGGCAAGCCGTTGCCGCATATAAACGGGATGGGGGACAGCGGCAACGAGAGCCGCTGTCCCATTCTGGATAACTGAGCTGGGGGCGTTATGGTTCAGTACTTGAAGCAAAATCTTGTATTCGTAATATCCCTCATCATCACGGTGGCCGTCGTCATATGGGCGCTTGTTTCCGGCGATTCGTTTGTGGCCGCCGTCAACGGCGTCATGGGGGCGCTCACTTCCAATTTTGATTGGCTCTACATCTACGGGGCGACGCTGTTCATATTGTTCTCGATTGCGCTTGCAATAAGCCCTTGCGGAAAAACCAAGCTCGGTGGCAACGATGAGAAGCCAGAGAAGGGCACGCTTGCATGGTTTGCCATGCTCTTTTCGGCGGGCATGGGCGTAGGTCTCGTGTTTTGGGGCGTAGCCGAGCCGCTCTCGCATTACGTGGCGCCCATGGCGGGTATCGATCCTTTGACCGAGGAGGCCCAACGTTTCTCGTTGCGCTCGTGTTTCATGCATTGGGGGCTGCATCCTTGGGCTTGCTATGCGGTTGTCGGCTTGGCTTTGGGGTATTTTGCCTACCGCCTCAAGAAGCCGGCGCTCATCAGCAGCACGCTCGAACCGTTGCTGGGAAAACAGAGCACAGGGGCTACCGGCGTGATCATCGACATCTACGTTGCCGTCCTCACGGTCATGGGCGTTGCCACGTCGTTCGGCATGGGTTGCATTCAGATAAGCACTGGCCTCGATTTCCTGTACGGCATTCCTTCTAATGTGTTCTCCTTGACGATTATCGTCGGGCTGACGTGCGTCGTATACACGTGGAGCGTCGTGAGCGGAATCGATCGCGGCATGCAGATTCTCTCGAACGTCACGATGATCCTCTGCGGCGTGCTCATGGTACTCGCGTTCGCGCTCGGGTCGTCAATCGACGTTGTTCGCGGATTTCTGGTGGGTGTGGGGGATTGGCTCACGAACTTCATACAGGACAGCGTGCGTCTCGAGTCGCAGGGTGATGCGAGCTGGATACGCGGCTGGCGTGTGTTCTACTGGGCATGGTGGCTTTCTTGGGCGCCGTTCGTCGGCATTTTCCTGGCGCGCATTTCCCGTGGGCGCACTATCCGTGAGTTCGTGTTCGGCGTAGTGATTGCTCCAACAGTGGTCAGCATGGTTTGGTTCTCGATTTTCGGTGGCGTTTCGTTTGAAGCTGCGGGCGGATTGAGCGCCGATCAGCTGGCGGCCATCACGGGCTCGCCTGAAACGTCGCCCTATGTTGTTTTCGCGCAGATGCCGATTTCGATGGTGCTTTCCCTCATTACGATAGTGGTTCTGTTTGGGTTCTTCGTCACTTCCGCGAATTCGGCGACTTATGTGCTTTCGATGCTCACATCGAATGGAGAGAACTTCCCGCCGACTGTCAAGAAGCTGTTTTGGGGCGTGGTGCTCGCCTTTGTTGCGTTCGCGTTCATGATGTCGGGTGGCGTGAGCGGCATCCAAAAGATTGCCATCATCATCTCGTTCCCGTTCTTCCTGGTCATGATCATCATGTGCATCGCCATGGTTAAGGCGCTTCACGAGGAGCGTCATCCAAAGGCGGGCGGGAGCGACGGGTCTAGTGATGAATAGTTCGAGTGGAAGCCCATGAAACGCAGTGCGATAACGGGGAATAAGGTCGTAGCCACGTTGCTCGTGCTAGCGGCTGCTGCGATGTGGGGCTGCATGAGCCTGTTCATCCGCACGCTTACGGCGGCTGGCTTTTCACCATTCGAAATCGTGGCAGGGCGCATGGTCGTTGGGGTAATTGCGCTCGCTGCGTTCATGGGTGCAACCGACCGCAGCAAGTTTCGTGTGCGACTGCGCGATATATGGATATTCGCCTTCCTTGGCTTTGTCGGCATGACGTTGTACAACTTCTTCTACATCGTGTGCATCAACCTTTCAGGAGCTTCGGTGGCGATTGTGCTGCTCTACACGTCACCTATGTTCGTCATGGTGATAGGGGCGCTCGTTTTTGGCGAAAGAATTACGCTTCTAAAGGTTGTTGCGCTCGCGCTCACGTTTGCCGGGTGCGTTTTGGTGGCGGGTGTCCTCGGGGGCGTGAAGATCGAGCCGCTGGCTCTGGCTGCGGGTCTAGCGGGTGGGTTCTTTTACGCGACGTACTCGATTGTGGGCCGCATCGGTCTCGAACGTTACGATGCGCTAACTGTGACTTTCTACAACTTTGCGTTTTGCATGGTGGGATGCTTGGCGCTCAGCGATGTCGGCTCCATGGTTTCGACCGTGCTTGCAGACCCTGGCGTCATAACATGGTTCTTGGGCATAGGCATATTCTGTGCAGTTCTTCCGTATCTTGCCTACAACCGCGGATTGCAGCGCATGGAGACTGGGCGCGCCGCCATCCTCGCGACGTCGGAGGTGCTTGTTGCCGGAGCGCTTGGCATCATCGTCTACGGAGAGCCCTCCAATGCGTTGAAGCTGATCGGAATGGCCCTTATCTTGGCCTCGGTCGTTGTCGTCAACCTCAAGGCATAGCGAGTTCGCCCAGGCTTTCGCATGGTAGGGTGCTGCATCCCAGAGGCAAAACTCTTCACATAAGAGCCGCACCTCAAGGGCGCGGCTCATCCATTTGTTGCCCATTTCGTACTTTTTACCCATTGCCTGCTTGCATTTGCTAGTATTTCGGGCGTCTTTACGCTTTAATACTACGCCTAGCACGTGTTCAGTGGCATATAGGGCCAACATTATTCAAAATGGGGAAGGATACGTGACAAAGGTCAAGCGCAAATACATAGAGGCGACTTACAAGCTGCTTGAGAGGGATGGCCTGGATGGTGTGTCTATTCGCAAGGTTGCAGAAGAGATAGGTTGTAGTTCAGCGGCGCTTTACCGGCACTTTCCCGACTTTGAAAAACTCGTCGCGGTGGCTTCCATCCGATTCTTGCGCGATTACATCAACAATGCTCGCTTCCTCTCGCAGGTTGATCTCAATCCGCTCGAGCTCAATTTGCAACTATGGGAATGCCTCGCGTACTATTCGTTTCGCAATGCTGATGTGTACGAAAATATGTTCTTCGGCGATGTGGCTGGGGAGCTGTATAACGAGGCGACTGCGGAGTATTTTGACCAGTATCCTGAAGATCTCGAAGGCCTGAAAGACTTCATGCTCGACATGGTGCGCGATGCGACTATCGAGCAACGCGATTCCATCCTGCTTGGTCGGGCGGTCGAGATGGGTATGCTGTCGCGTAAAAGCGCTGAGTACCTGCGCAAAATCGATACGTACCTCTATCGAGGCATGCTCGCATCGCTTCGCGGTCGTGTTCTTGGCGATAGCGACTTTCGCGAAGCGACTCGGGAGTTCATGCAGCTCATGATTCGCAGCTATACGACGCAGCTCGAAGAGGGCTATTCCATCCTAGTCGTAAAATACGATTTCGCAGATGAAGATGAAAGCGTGGTAGAGGACGAGCGATCGTCGTATCGCGTGAAAGCGTTTTCGTAAGCCAGTCTCTCCATCTGCGGGTGGGTATTGCTTGCATTTGGTGAGAGAAGTGAAATTCCAATAAGCAACGCCTGCCCCATTTTGTACCGTGAAGTGCATCGATTAGCAATCCTAATATAAATTGTAATACCAAATTATAAAAGGCCTGAATAAGCGGCTAATTTGTGCAATGTGAACAAACTTATTATCACTGATAACATTTTTCCGAAACACCCTTGCAATGTTGCATCGCAACGACTATGTTATCACTGTTAACATTTTGTTGACGATACGTTTGCATTTGGTTTCTCGCAAGGGGTGTTGATGGCAGGTGCGAAGCGCAAATACATCGAAGCAGCCTATGGGCTGCTCGAGCGCGACGGCCTGGACGGCGTATCGATTCGGAAGGTCGCTGAAGAAGTGGGCTGTAGCTCGGCTGCTCTGTATAGGCATTTCCCCGACATCGAAAAGCTCATTCTGGTCGCTTCGATTCGCTTTCTGCGTGATTACCTGGATGATGCTCGCGTTCTGTCGAGGGTTGAGCTGAATCCGCTCGAGCTCAACCTCCAGCTCTGGGAATGCCTCGCGTATTATTCGTTCCGGAATGCCGACGTATACGACAATCTGTTCTTCGGCGTATCGAACGGAAACCGCTATTCCGAAGCCGTGCGCGAATACTTTAGCGAATACCCCGAAGATCTGAGCGGCTTAAAGGACTTCATGCTTGACATGTTCCACGATGCGACGACCATTGCCGAGCGTGACAGCGTTCTTCTTAACCGTGCTGCCGAAAGTGGCATGCTCACGCATGATGCTGCGGTCTATTTGTGCAAGGTTGATACATATCTGTTCAGGGGAATGCTTTCGGACACGCAAGGTCGTGACCTTGATGATGATGATATCAGGTGGGTTACCCGGGAATTCATGGATTTGCTCATTCGAAGCTACACGACGCAGCTTGAAGAAGGCTACTCCATTCTCGCGGTTTCTCCCGATTTTGCAACACCGGAGCCGATACGCGATGCCGACGTTCGCGCGTCATATCGCGTCGAGGCTATTCCTGCAATATACGGCAAAATCGCGAATAGAAGGGAGAGAGCCACAGCGTAGTCGCATGCGATCCGCATGAGCGGAAGGCCCGGGCACATTTGCTTCGCTGGACGAGA
>CADBQL010000195.1 GCA_902796815.1 uncultured Coriobacteriaceae bacterium
CGTAAGCGGCCTCACGCGCTTGGTAACGAGTGCCTTGATCGGCACTTCAGAGCGGTTGTTAAAGACGATGACGTCATCGCCGTTCTTGATGCCCTTCTCAGCTGCAAGCTCTTCGGACATTTCGACGAACTGCTCGGGCTGAATCTCGTCGAGAACCGGGCACATACGCGTCTGGGCACCGGTTTGCCAATGCTCAGTGATCGAGTACGTCGTAGCCACGATCGGATACTGCGAACGATCGCCCTTCTTGACCGACTCGTTCTCGGCGAACTTGATCATCGGCGAGTTCAGACGGCCGTTGAGCAGGTTCTTTTCGACCGGAGTCTCAAACGGCTCATAGTGCTCGGGCAGCGGAGCGTCCTTCATGCCGGTGGTCACGAAATTCGCATGCAGCTCGCCCTTCATGAAGAAGGCGGGGCACTTGTCCGGCTCGTTGTGCGTGACGGTGCCATCGGCTGCGGTCGTGGAAAAACCGAAGTCGGGCACGTCGTTGCGGATCCATTCCTTCTTTGCCGCATCCCACTCGACGAGCACGCGGTTGGGGTTCCACGGCTTACCCTCGGCGTCGGCCGAAGCGCGGTTGTAGATGACACGGCGATTCGCCGGCCAGCTGAAAGCCCAGCTCGGATACAGCGCCACTCCACCCGGATCCTTCTCGTCAACAGGAACCATGTTCTTGCCAGTAAAGCCGTCCTCGGAATCGATCCTCGTATGACGGCGGGCAAGCGGCTGGATGGAAGGATCGTACGGATCGGCGTTGTTGTTGTAGAAACCGCCGTAGATCCACATGGCGTTGGCCGTGGTGCCGTCGGCTGCGAGCTTCGTGAAATTCTGCAGCAGTTCGGGTGCCTCGGCACCGAGGTTCGTGTTGTCATCAATCACGTAACCGTTGAGAGCCCAGGCAACGGGGCGCGGGTCGATCTTTCCGTCGACATAGTAGTCCCACTTGGTGTTGAGAATCGGCTCGGGGCAAACGCCTTCTTCGGCCTGGTACAAATCGCGGATGGCGCACCAGAGCAGGTCACAGATCTCGTAGTCGGGCTTGGCCAGATCAACTGGTTCGACAGCCTTCTGACGCCACTGCAGCCAGCGGCCGGAGTTGGCGATGGTGCCCGTCTTTTCGTAAATCAGCGCCGCAGGCAGGAAGTAAACCTCTGTCTGGATTTCGGGCTGACGATCAATCATGTCAGGCGCCTTCCAGAACTCGGCAGTGGCAGTGTGGACCCAGTCGGCCACGACGAGCCACTCGAGATTGCACATGGCATTACGGTTGAACTTGGCATTCGGGTCGGACACGACGGGATTCTGGCCCCACGCGAAATACCCCTTCATGATGCCCTGGTCCATGAGCTCAAACGTACCGATGGTCGTATAGATATCGCCGTTGGACGGAACCTTGGGCAGCCAGTCGTACCCGTAATCGTTCTTGACAGTTGCGTTCTTTCCGAACCATTCCTTGAGGCCCGAAATCAGGAATTTGGGCTTGTTGGTGTAGTAGCCTGCCGCATTGGGCTGGGTCTCGAGCCAGGTGCGCAGGTTGGGCGTGTTCGCGACGGACGGCCACTTGAGGTAACCGGGGAAATCGTACACGAGCATGGCCATGTCGGTTGCGCCCTGAACGTTCGGCTCGCCGCGCAACGCGTTGACGCCGCCGCCTGCAATGCCCACGTTGCCGAGCAGCAACTGCACGAGCGTCATGATGCGGGTATTCTCGGAACCGTAATGATGCTGCGTCTGCCCAAGAGCGTACATGATAGTGCCGGACTTGTCGGGCGCTCCGGAAGCGGCATAAGTCTTGTAGACGAGCTCGAGGGTTTCGGCATCCATACCGCAAACGTTGCAAACGGTCTCGATGTCGTAGCGCGAGTAGTGCTTCTTCATGATCTGCCAGACGCAGTTCGGGTCGGTCATGGTCGGATCGGTCTCGATCTCCTTGGCCGAAAGGGGCGTAAACTCGGGAACATTGGGATGCAGCTCATGATTCGCCCAGGCGAAAGCGCCCTCTTCGGAGGTATCCCACGGAGTTTCGCTCTTGACCTTATAACCCCACATGGACGTATCGTACTTATGGTGCTCTTCGTCCCAGCCGCTGAACATACCGGTTTCGGGATCGAAATCGTACGTGTCCTTGATGATGTACGTCGCGTTCGTATAGTTTGTGACGTATTCATGCTGCCACAGGTCATTTTCGATAATGTAGTTAATCATGCCGCCGTAGAACGCGATGTCCGTGCCCGAACGGATGGGGCAGTAGATATCGGCCTGCGAAGCGGTGCGCGTGAACCGAGGGTCGACCACGATCCACGTTGCGCCAGCATCCAATGCGCGCTGAACCCACTTGGAGCTGACAGGATGATTCTCAAGGTTGTTTGAACCGCACGACAAAAGCACGTCGGCGTTCTTGAGGTCGCAATAGTGGCCCGTCATAGAGCCGCGACCGAATGATGGTGCCAGACCGGCAACCGTGGAGCTGTGTCAAACACGCGCCTGATTGTCGATAGCCACAATGCCAATCGAGCGCATGAGCTTGAGAATCAGGTATTCCTCCTCGGAATTCTGCTGGCTGCCGCCCATACTGCCGATGGCCGGCGTATAGTTGCACGTCACGCCGTCTTCTTCGAGGACGAACGTGGCATCGCGCGTGTCCTTCACGTGACGCGCGATTTCCTTGATGGCATCGTCCCAGGAGATATCCTCCCAGTCAGTGCCGCCCGGTCGACGGACCTGCGGTTTGGTCACGCGCTCGGGATTGTGGATGATTTCTCCCGTCTTGTCATCCACAATGTTGCGCAGCTGGAACATAGCCGCGCCCTTCGGGCATAGGCAGCCCTCGTTGATGGGGTGATCGGGATCTCCTTCGAGGTTGATGAGCTCGCCGTCGCGTACCGAGCAAATCAAACCGCATCCGCCAGAGCAGTAACAGCAGATATTGGTATATTCCTCAGTGTTGACAAGCTTCCAATCGTCAGCAGCTTCGCCTGTTTCCAAGCCAAATGCTCTTGATTGGGTCGAAAGCTCATACGCCATTGAACCCGCGAAGGCCAAAGCCGTAGCTTTGAAAAACCCCCTGCGTGTCAATTCCATAGAGTACGACTCCTTTCCTTTCTCTTCCTCGCCTAACCCGCTCCGACAGCTCAAGGAAACCTATCGGATTACGGATGCGCACTTCCTCTTTTGGCAGCGCACAACTATGCCCCTCGAGGGACATAGTTTGATGGTAGCAAGTTTTGGAGAGATGCCGCAATGGATGCTTTTTGATTCGATAAGCGGTTTTTTGTCCTTTTCCAGCTGGTTCTATTAATTATCGCGATAATTATTACGACATTTTTTATTGTTTGTTTAGTCGTAAATACAAAACGAAATAATCCCTAACGCCGTCGAGCGCCAGGGCATGGCTTTAGCTTATTGGGCCCTCTGCGGACCGCAGCTCGTTCTAAAATGCGCTTTCGTAAATCGCCCGCGCATCTTTCATCGTAAGCGGTTTGAATGCGCCAAACGGTTCACCCTTGGTCGCCTGCAGCGTCACGAGCAACTCGTCGATAGCGCTCGGATCGAGATTGAAATCGTGCAGCGTTTGCGGCATGCCAAGCGAGACGAAGAAACCTTGAAGCTCGTCGATGGCAGCCCCAATCGCATCTGCGACAGCCTCGTCGGCTGGCTCGACATCTTCGCCTACGGGCTCAATGCCAAAGAGCGCCTCGGCAAAATCGAGAAAACGCTGTGGGTCAGCGCGCCACACGTAGCGCATCCAGGCGGGCAGTATGACGGCAAGCCCCGCCCCGTGAGTGATCTGGGTATAGTGGGCTGAAAGTTCATGCTCGAGTGCATGGCTTTCCCATCCACCGGCACGCGCAGTCGGCGAAAGCGAACGACCGCACCCACATAAATCGTTGTGAGCCAACATGCCCGCCCACATGATCGTGGCGCGTGCATCGTAATCTTCGGGATCTTGAATAGCGCGCGGAGCTGCATCCATGAG
>CADBQL010000196.1 GCA_902796815.1 uncultured Coriobacteriaceae bacterium
ATTTTTGGGCCGCGGCGCTTTTTGCCCGCCTTCTTGCCCTTGGCGCCTTTGCGGGAACGCTTGGCTTTACCCTTGCCCCCGTCTTTGCGAGCGCGCTTGCCGTCGCCCTTGCCCGGCGTCGGGCCTGCGGGCGCGGCGGCAGCAGCTTGGGGGTCAGCGGTTGGAGCTTGAGCTTCGCCCTCTGGAGCCTGGGCGTCACCCGCCAGAACCGGAGCATCATCAGCTAAAACTTGCGAATCGGCCGCTGTCGGAACCTGCGCATCAGCAACTGAATCCTGAGCATCGGCGACAATCGAATCCTGCGCTTCCGCGGCTGAAGCTTGAGCTTCGCTGCTCGAGTCAGAAAGCAATTCTTGGGAATCGGGACGCACCGATTCAGCATCCGCAGACTCAATGGCGGATTGCTCTGGTTCAAAAGCCCCGACCTGCTGCTTCTCTATGTCTCGATTGTCGGCCATAGGTCGATCTCGTGTCTCCGCATAAATACCAATACGCCTGCCATCGCGCGCACTTCAACACACGACGTCAGCCGTAATTTTGCCCTTTATTTTTACCTGTTATTATCGCACGCTTTCTGCATTCGGCAAAATGGTTTCTAAAAACTGAATATTCGCGTAATTCGCCTCATAATCAGTGAACGCAAGTTAAGCACTATGCGTCCGCCCCCTTTTCGACGAGCCGTTTTACTCTGAATCAGTCGTTGTCCTGAACAAAAAACGACTCGTTCGAAGGGAGCTTTACCATGACTGTCCAAATCATAGAACCACAAAAATCGTCCGAGAAAACCGCAGAAGGCGCTCCGAGGCTTTTGCGCGTTGCGGCGTATTGCCGCGTTAGCACCGACAGCGACGAACAGAGGACTTCTTACGAAGCGCAGATCAGTTATTACACAAACTACATTAATGGACATTCGGGATGGACGCTTGCCGGGATTTTTGCCGACGAAGGATTGAGCGGCACCCAGGCAAAAACGCGTCCGCAATTCAACGCCATGATCGAAGCGTGCGAAGCTGGATCGATTGACCTCGTGATAACGAAATCCATCAGCCGCTTTGCGCGCAACACCATCGACTGCCTCAACTATATCAGGAGGTTGAAGGCGATTTCGGTGCCCATAATCTTCGAGAAGGAATCCATCAACACGATGGATGCGTCGGGCGAGCTAATGGTCACGATTCTCGCTTCCATCGCGCAGCAAGAATCGGCTTCAATCTCGCAGAACGTCAGGATTGGGATTAATTACGGGTTTCGTGAAGGGCGCGGACGGCTGAACTACAGCGTGTTCCTCGGGTACAAGCGGGGCCGCGAGCCCGGCAGTTATCGTATCGTGCCTGCTCAAGCAGAGGTGGTGCGCCGCATTTATCGCGAATACATCGAGGGATACAGCCCTCGTTTGATCGCTGATGGCCTGATGGACGATGGCGTTCGCGCGCCAGCGGGAGGTACGAAATGGTACGCGTCGACGATAAGGTCCATCTTGGAGAACGAGAAATACGCTGGCGACCTGCTCATGCAGAAGTACTATGTCGAGGATTTCCTGACACACAAATGCGTCAGGAATGACGGCGCCCGCCCGCAGTACTTCGTTGAAGATGACCACGAGCCCATCGTTCCCAAAGCCGTTTTCGCGCAGGTCCAAGAGGAGATGAAGCGGCGTGCGTTGCTGAAGCACGACCCCAGCAAGCTACGATTCGGCAGCATGAACGCTCTTGAAGGGCGCCTGATCTGTGGAAAGTGCGGACGGACACTTAAGCCTTACACAAAGCCTGGTCAGACACAACCCGATTGGCGCTGCCGCGAGCGAGCAATGGTCAAGAAGAGCGCCTCGCGAGAACAACCGCTTGAAAGTTGCCGCTGCAGCTGCCGCATCGTTCGCGAGGACGAGGTGCAGCGAGCGTTAGTTGCGGCGTTCAACGAGCTGCCTGAGAAGCGTGAGCTTTTGATCGAGGCGCGGGAACGCCTGGTCGGCGGCGAGATTGCGCGGATTGATGCCTTGCTTGCAAGCGGCTCTCTGCAGAGCGGATTGGAAGCGGGCCGCGACGGTACCATCCCTGTGCTGGACAGCGGCTCGCCGCAGGGCGAGCCGAAACATTTCGTTGTCGAGGGCGAGACCGGATTGGCGAGTAATTCCCCACAGCGCAGGCAAAAAGCCAAGGTCAACGTCGCAGACGGTTGGGAAGCGCGTCTTCGCATCCAGCGCGCAGAGCTCGCCAACCGAGATATCCAGGCCAGAATGCTTCTGCAGCTAATCGAGGATATGACTGGGTTGCCATGTGATCCTTCGGGCGCTACACCAATAGTGGCCGATAGGACCCGAAAGCGGCAAAAGGCAGCTTGCTACGAATACGAAGGCTTCTTTAATAGGACGCGGTATCGAATTCCAACGGATGTTTTGGACGCGCATGGCAAGATGGTTCGCTTCGATAACGATTTGGTCGTGCGGTACCTGGATAAAGTGATCGTACAAGACTGCGGATTCGAGGTTTTGTTCAAAGCGGGAGTCAAAGTGCGCCTGCGGTAGCGGAACTCGGCGGCGATGCGTGCGGTGAGCGAAGGCGACAGCCTGTTTAGGTGTTACTAATTTGCGTAAATGTTTGATTTTTGGGTTTTCGAATGAGTGCTTGTTAAATTTTTGAGATTATGTTTGAGTTTGACGGAGATACTCGAGTATAAGGGTGATTTTGATTTTGTTTTACCTGCTCATCGAGTTACTGTTTTGCTGATACTTGACCCATGTTCAAAAGTTCAAACATTTACTCACTTTTTTATCTTTTGAATTCCGAATCTTCAATTTATCAAACATTAACGCATATTTTTATCTATTGGTTAGCTTGCATTAACGAGTTTTTGCCCTTGGAGACGCATCTGTTTCATGACGCGCGGCACAATTCCCAGAAAACAAGCACTCTTTAAGCGGACAGCGCCGAAAACTTCGCCTTTTCGCCGCCCAAACCGCCAAGATCGCGCATACCTTTACCAGCATCGCAAGCAAATACCGATTGCCTTCCAACGCCAACCACAAAAGAAAGATTATGGCTCTGATGGTTGTAGCCGTTATGGCTATGGCTATGACTGCCGGAGCGGCTTGGGCTGCAACAATAACCATTACCCAAAACAATGAGAATGGTACTGCTGGTGCGGAAACTTATAATTTGTATAAGATTTTTGATGTAACGAAAACGGATGCTCAGGAAGACTATGAGACGACTGCGGGTGGCGCAGGGACCGAAACTGGTTTTTCGTATACGATTTCTACAGCAAACCCTTGGTTTGCGGTTCTCGGTTCTGTGTCCAATGGTGCGTGGAGCGCCGCTAGCGGGCAAGGATGGGTCACGCTCACTCAATCCGCTGGCGATCCTACGGTTTACAACGTTACGCTGAACGACGGCAAGAATACCGAGGCCGAGGCTAAAGCTTTTGCTGAGTGGCTCTACTCCAAAAAGGGCACGATAAGCGCAGATGCAACTTTGGAAAGCGAAGATGGGGTTGCGGAGTCTGGAGACATTGCTGACGGATATTGGCTGATTGACTCGACTCTTGGCACGAATTTGATCTTGGCTACATCTGATGTCAATATAGAAACCAAGAATCAGTATCCGACAACGGAGAAGACCGTTGCGAAGACTAATTACAACGTCGGCGACCTGGTAGATTATACAATTACCGTGGACCTGCCTGCTTCGACTGACTGGACGAAGCCCGTTATCGTTCACGACACGATGGACGACGTCCTTGCCCTTCAGACATCCTCCGTTCATGCGAAAGTTACTGCTGCAAATGATTTTGACAGCCACGTAACGCTCGTGCAGAGCAGCGCTTTCGGTACAACGCATGATAACACCGCTCATCCGGCAGCAAATGGAAAGACGCTGTTCGACTTCGCTCTTGACATCAGCTCTCTCGCCCCCGCCGCTGGTGCTGACCCTGTTGCGAAGACGGTGATCATTACCTATCAGGCAGAGCTTCTGAGCACCGCTGCCGCTGACACTGGCTATGTTAACAAAGAGTTTGTTGAGTACTCCGAGTACAAGACCCCGGAAGACAGCACCGAGATGAAGACGTTTGATTTCGATCTCGAGAAGACGTTTGCGGGCAGCGAGGACACGAGCCTCGAAGCGACTTTTAACCTGTACGCATCGACCGCCGATGGGAAAGCCGCTTCTCCTCTTCAGTTCATAGAGGAAAAAGCCAACGAAAACTATGTCAAGGCAGACAGCGATGACCAAACAAAGACCGCAACTATCAGTGCTAAACTCGGGACTACGCTGAATGTTAGGGGCCTTGCCGCAGGAACATACTATTTGACGGAGCTTACGACGGCTGAGGGCTACAACCTGCTTACTCAAGATATTGTGATTGTGATCGACGCAAACGGTAATGCGACCGTAACTGGAAATAGCGATTTGTTCTCTGCATCGGGCGACAAGATTACGGTTGTCAACAATTCTGGTACCGTCCTGCCCTCCACCGGTGGCATGGGCACCACGATCCTCTACATCGTCGGCGGCATCATGGTCCTGATCGCTGGCGTGTACCTGGTGACCAAGCGTCGCATGGGCAAGGAGTCCAACGTCGAGTCCGTCGAGGACGAGCAGTAAACCAAGGCACTCTACCTAGAGCGCAGGCGCTGAAGCGCTAACAACCTGGCCGGCGCGGGGAAACCCGCGCCGGCTCGTTTTTTCTCCCCGGTTCATCGCAGGGCTCGACGCCATCGCGGATGCCCGCGAGGCGCGAGGCACTGCCCAGCGAATGCGCGGCAATTTATGACCTATTGTCTGGTAGTCCCGAAATAGCAGGCGACGAGGAGCTGTATACTGGCCTCATGGGCTCGGTCGGCGAGGTGGCGAGGCATCTGTTCCGGGACCATCCGGACCTCGGAGAGGAAGTGGTGAAGGCTATGGGCGACGAAATCCTTGAGCTTTGGACCGAGGAGGCCGAGCACCAGCGGCGCGAGGCAGCTGAGCGGGGTCGCGAACAAGGGCTCGAGCAGGGCCTCGAGCAGGGAATCCTGCAGTCCCTCCGCAACCTCATGGCCTCGACGAACTGCGATGCTGACAAAGCCATGCGAGATTTGGGTGCGCCTGACGACGAGAAGGCGAAGTTCGCGGCGTTGCTCTCTCGCTAAACAGCGTACGGACGCGAGGAGTCGCAGAGCAAGCGCTGCCCCTATGATCTCAAGGCTTGATCAAACTCGTTGAGGAGCAGCCGGCAACTTTCCAAGCGAGGTAGCTGGTGCGGGTGGCCCTTGCGAATTCGGCGCATGCAGAGGTGTTTGGCTACCGCTATCAGAAGAGACCAAAAACGAGTTTCCAGTAATGGAAAACGTGGGAGCTATGAAATACGAACTAAAACATTTCGACACATTGCTACTGCGATTCAAAGCCGATA
>CADBQL010000197.1 GCA_902796815.1 uncultured Coriobacteriaceae bacterium
CCGCACCTGCCGCTAGGTACTCCTCCACATCGCGCCCGCCTTCCTTGAGCTCCGCTACCGAAGCCCCCTGAAGTGCGCATGACACGTCTATCGAGGTCAACGGGGCGTTTTTTGCACAGCGATTCAATACGTACTGAAACTGCCCCGTCGCAATTCCGCATCGCGAGCACAACTCGAGAGCATGTCGGCACGCCCTGACCGATGAGGAGCGCTGGTCAACAAGAAACAAAACCGCATTGCTTCGCTCGAGCAGCGCCGCGTGCTGCTCTCCCCAGGCGGCTCCGGTATTGGCAATGACAACATCGAATGCAGACATCACCAGATTCAAAAGCTCGGGGACATGCGCCACGACGCTTTCGGCGTCCTCCAGGCGCAAGGGCGGCGCGAGAATGGCCGGGTGCCTATCGTCGACGATCGTTTTGTCGAGTGCTTCTGGATGGGCTATAAGCTGATCGATTGTCAACGGGCTTTCGATTCCAGCCATAATCGAAGCATCGCCGAACTGCAAGTCGTAGTCGAGCAAAAGCGTTTTGAGACCCCTGCTTTTCGCGGCGAAAGCAGCCAGCACGGAGACGGTCGACTTTCCCGCGCCGCCCGACCCGCTCACCACGGGCAGCAAAAACCCCTGGCTGCGCGTCAAGCCCGCCTCGAGAGGCAATTTCAAACTCGTTTTCGTGTCGTCATCGAGGCTGAGCAGCACGCGTGGCCTATCCGCCTTGACCTCCTCCTTTGCGACGATTGTCGCGACACCCGCTGTAAGGCGCGCCGAACGCTTCGAATCAGAAGCGCCATCATTGGCGCTCGCAGCAGGGCTAAACATCTTTGAAAACAGCCCGCTACCCGCATGCGCTCCTGCCTGGGCCCTCTGCTCCAGCCCGCTTTCGGCCGCCGGCTGATCGCTTCGCGCGGAAAAGCTCCGGGGCTCCCGCTTGCCGCCCTCGCAAAGCCCCTCTTTCGAAATACCGCCGTCCTGCACGGTTTGATCCGACGGATCCTTGGCGATTGCTGGCCGCACTTGTCCATCGATGCCCGCGACAGCCCTCTTCGCGCTCGTGTAGCGCTCGACGAATGCGCGCTGCCCCATGACCTCGTCGATTCCTGCCGTATGAGCTCGGCTCAGCACCGATCCGCCGCCGTCACAATCCAGCAGGCGAACGATCAGTTCCGGACGATCTTCTTTGAGCACGGCGGCGAGGTTAATCGACTCGACATCGTCACATGCGGCAACCCAGACTTCCTCGACATCTAAATTCTCCCCAAGACCCTGGCGAGCCTCAACGCCCCCAATATGCACATCGAGCCAGCTTTGCAGCTCCAAGTTCTCGCCCGAAAGTCCGATTGTTTCGGGGTTCCTGCACGTTATCTCATCGAGGCACAGCGCGATTTTTGCCGCCATCGGATTTCTCCTTTCCCTCATCCTTTTGACCGCTCTTGGGGGCTTCGCCCGGCAAGGCGAAATAGAGGTTCGTTTTGCTCGAGGCCGAAATAATCTCCTCAACCCTCTCGGGATCGACGGCAAGCGTTATCCAACCAGAATCGCCTGACACGAGCGAAGCGGATTCCCCGACCGAAGTAGCCAGTACAATCACATTTCGAGCAAGCGTCGACGTTCCTGATGCTCCCGATGAATACACGTCAACGCTCATACCGGGCCGGATGGCGCCGCCGACGGCTTGCACAGCCTTGGCGGGCACGCTTACTGCCGCTTTACCGGCGGGTATATCGAGCACACCCTGGCTCTCCTCGAAGCGCTTGGCGCAGATCACCTCTCCTGAAAGTATTGACGACGTAGCCGTTTTTCCGACAGCGTCCGCACTGTCGCTCACGGCGCCCTTCGGGAGCAGATCGGCCACCCACAACCTCCGTTCGACAGCCGACGCATCCAAGCGTTCGCCCGCCGCGATGTCTCGCGTCGCAACGCAGACCTCAACCTGCTCTCCGCCATACCTCTCGAGGACCTCTGCACGCGCGGCATCTGCCTCGCCCTGGACGCTTAAGAGAAACGCCCCGACGCACCCCGCACAGAGGACGCCACACAATACGGCGATGATCGTCATCCGCTTTTGCTTCATCACGCCTCCAACCCAAACCTCGCTTGCACCGACTGGCAATTTGTACTTTGTATTGCCGCATTATCCAGGCAAAACCTTGCAACTGAAGTCGACGTTCGCACGTTTCGACAGCGGAAAAAGACACTGGATTCTTGCATGGAAAGCAACGCGTTTTGGCGTGCGGATCCCTTCGTTCGGATCCCGATACAACGGCAATTCCAAACAACGCACACCGATTTTTGACCTTCGGCTGATTATCTTCTGGCGCAGGCTCCACCGCTCATTCGTATGGGCAGCACCGACCTGGAAAACGCACGCTTGCACCCGCCCATTTGGCGCATCGCGCAAACTCGCCTCTTGTGGACACACCAAGCCCGTCCCTATCTGCACATCGGGGGAAACGCTTTTTCGACAACTGTGGAATTAAGGGTGGCTCGCAGTCGGCATTATGGCCGTAGTGGCCGCCTCCTATGCTTTTGCCGTGTCCGTATGTTGTGCTTTCGTGACTTTTCCAAAGCGCGATTGCCATTCTCAAAAACATGTGAGAAGATACGATTTCGCATGGTCGAGTGGCGCAGCGGGAGCGCAGGTGCCTTACAAGCACAAGGTCGGGGGTTCAAATCCCTCCTCGACCACCATAAACAACCAAGG
>CADBQL010000198.1 GCA_902796815.1 uncultured Coriobacteriaceae bacterium
AGCATTTCGCCGAGGGAATCATCGAGGGCGAGGCCGACGCGGTGCTCGCGGCGAGCGTGTTCCATTTCGGCGAGCTGACCGTTCGCCAAGTAAAGGAATACATGCGCGCACAGGGCATCCCCGTAAGGTTGTAGGAATGAACGCGGGGTTTGATCCTTGGCTCATGCTGATCCATGGCTCATGCGGCCCCTCGTTCATCCGAAAGGAACAAACATGACGTTACCCCAGCTCAAATTCGATGGAAATGGCCTCATTCCCTGCATCGTGCAGGATGCGCAGACCAAGGACGTTTTGATGATGGCGTGGATGAACGAAGAGTCCGTTGCGCTCACCGTCGAGCAGAAAACGACCTGGTTCTTTTCTCGTAGCCGCCAACAACTCTGGCACAAGGGCGAGACGAGCGGAAACACCCAGACGCTCGTCGAGCTGCGCTACGATTGCGATGCTGATACGCTGCTCGCGTTCGTCGAGCCAGCCGGTCCTGCATGCCATACCGGAAATCGCACGTGTTTCTACCGTACGGTCGGTATGTAAATTCCAACATGGCCAATCGATAAAGAGAAGCGGTGTTACAATACCAACGTACATCCGAATGGATGCCATGTGCAAATTGGAGCAGAAAAGGAGATACGCACATGAAGAAGAGGGGAGTACTAGCTACCCTGCTCATTGCGCTGCTCGCGGCAACGTTAATGATGCTGGGTGCCTGCAGCCAGTCTGGCGGTCCTGAGCAGAACCGCGATTCCATGAATGTTCAAAGTGAGCCGGTCCAGGAAGAAGAGCCGATCGTGCTCAAGACCGAGCCGTTTTACGTGCTGGTCGTCGGCGATGACTCTCGTGCGGGCACGGTTGACTTGCATGGACAATACGCAGACGGAAAGGGCCGTTCTGACACGACGATGCTCGTCCGCGTCGATCCGAAGAATTACAAGCTCACGCTCGTGAGCGTCCCGCGCGATACGACCATCGACCTCGATGGATCGCCGAACAAGATTAACGAGTCGTATCATCGGTACGGCATCGACGGTCTCAAGGACGAGATCAAGAAGCTCACCGGCGTCGTGCCTGATTACTATCTGATTACGAACTTCGTGGATTTCCAGAAGATTGTTAACGAGCTTGGTGGCATTAACGTGAACGTGCCGGTTTACGAATCGATGAAGGATATCGTTTCGGGCGAGCACGTGGAGTTCGATGCTGGCGAGCAAACGCTCAACGGCGCGCAGGCGCTCATCTTCGCACGTGACCGCCATTCCTACGACTGGTCGGGAAATGCCGATCCGTTCCGCCAGACGAACGACCGCTACATTTTGCGTACGATGATTCAGCAGATTCTCGCTAATCCCAAAACTGCAGGTGAAGTCGCTGGCGCCCTCTATCAGTTCATCGATTCCGACATGTCGGACCGTGAGCTCGAAGCCTATGTGACCGATTTTGCCGAAAACGCCAAGAAGGTGAAGTTCGAATCGTATTCAGGGCCCTACGATGGCGGCCCCGACCCCGATGCGGGCATGTGGTTGGCGTACCGCGATGAGGATACGTGGGCGAAGGTTATCGAGGCTGTCGATAACGACCAAGATGCTTCGGAAATCGTTCCCGTCCAATCCGCCCTGTCAGATGAGTCTGCAGGTGAAAGCGCCGAAGGCGGCGAGGGCGCGCAAGCGCAAGAATAACGCTAGAAACGCAATACAGTCGATAGATCGAGGGGACGAGGAGCAATCCTCGTCCCCTTAAATATGAGCGTCGGTCCCCTTCAAAACTACTGTTTGTATGGCGAAAAGCGAAGATGCGGCTATCTGGTTTATAATTAATAACTCCTATAAACCAGATGTAGGGGCGCGCATGCAATCGCGCGCGTGCATAGACAAGGGTATGGCGTGATCTGGCTCGAATTGGCAATTGTTTTTGGAGTAGCGTTCGCCGTGACGTTTGTCTGCGTGCCGCTCGCGAAGCGTATCGCCAAGCTCGTGGGCGCTATCGACTACCCGGGAAACCGACGCGTCAACACCAAGCCGATTCCGCGTTGTGGCGGTATCGCGATGTATTTGGGACTATGCGCGGCTGCGGTCACCGTAATCGTGGGCGTGGGGTTTTTCCATTGGGAACTGCGAAATCTCTATGTGCTCGCGGACGTCAATTACGTGCTGCTCTATCTGGGGATAACGCTCATGTTCCTCGTCGGCCTCGTCGACGACATCACGCAGCTGAGCCCGGCCCTCAAGTTCGGCGGCCAGATTCTCGCATCCGTAATCATCGTCGTGTCGGGCATTTCGGTAG
>CADBQL010000199.1 GCA_902796815.1 uncultured Coriobacteriaceae bacterium
AGTGGCGGAATTGGCAGACGCGCTAGCTTGAGGTGCTAGTGCCTATAACCAAGGGCATGCGGGTTCAAGTCCCGCCTCCGACACCACGAAACTTCACCCGAGCCAAGTGCTCGGGCTTTTCTTTTATGGAAGAATTGCCGATGTAAGGCCCCAAAAAAGAATCCGGTACTAGTTGCCTTTCTTGCAAGTGCAGTATCCTGTTTATAGGGCGATTGCGCACGGAAGGGTGGCGAGGAAATGGGAGGGTCTTCAAAAGGCTACGAGTGCACGTTGCTCGATGGTGGCATACGCATCGAAAGGTGCACGGTGCGAGCGCAGAATCTTGTGATTCCCGAATTCATAGATGATGTGCCTGTTACCTCGATTGCGCCTTATGCCTTTGAGGGAAATGCCGATGTCCTCGAAATCACCTGCCCGCCACAGGTGGTGGAAATCGGCTCACGCGCGTTTGCAAACTGCCACGAGCTTAAGCGCATCGCTTTTCCTGCAGGTCTTGCATGCTATGAGAACTCGTGGATTGCCGGTTGTACGAGACTTGAGGAGATAGCTTTACCAGGGGCTATCGTCGACCTGGATCTTCCGTCTCCTGCGCCAGCAGGCGTAAGACGCATTTGCATCGGCTGGATGACGCGGACCGTACAGATTGCACGCACATGGAAAACGAAGTTGGTCCAGGTTAAGGTAGATTCCAAGAATCGATGGCTGAGCTCTGATGGGGCCTGCATATACAGCGCCGATGGCGAAGAGCTCATATCGCATGCGACGAAGTCTCAAGATGTCGACGTTGCGCCTGGCTGCCTAAGAGTGGCATCACGCGCATTCGAACATGAGAAGCATCTCGAGCGTATTCGTTTGCCAGAAAGCGTTTGCGAAATCGGAGAGCGCGCTTTCTCGGAATCATCGTTGCGCGGGTTTGAGGCGCCGAGCAGTTTGCGTATCATCGGCCGAGAGGCGTTTGCTGGCTGTCGTTTGCTATTGGATATACGCTTGTCAGAGGGTCTATGCGAAATCGGCGAACGAGCCTTTGCGGAATGTGCAGGCTGTACGGATGTGCATATCCCCGCCAGCGTAGTTCGCGTGGGAAAAAAAGCGTTTGAAGGCACTGGCCTAAAAGCTTGCGGAAGCAACCCAAAGCTCATCATAAACGCCCAGAATCCAATCCTGTTCATTGATGGAGCGGGGGTCTTATGCAAGCACGCAAAAAACGGTGTTGAAGTGCTCGAGGCCCTCGATATGCAAACGAGGCGCTATCGTACACCCGATGGCGCGGTGCGTATAAGTGAGCGCGTGCATTTTTCGCGCATCCTTGCCTCGAGCAGCTCGAAATAGCCGAAGGAGTATCTGTTGTCGAATCCGAGGCGTTTATGGGGTGCGAGCACCTGCGCGTTGTGAAACTACCGTCGACCCTGCAGCGTCTGGAGAAGCGCGCGTTCGCTACGACATCTCTCATCTCGTGTACTATTCCTGCCAGCGTTGAGCGCCTGGGAGAATGTGCGCTTGCGTTTAACTATAAGAACTGGCATCCGACAACTAATCCTCCAGAAGCGCGGGCGCATGTCACATTAGAGCCAGGAAACGATCAATACTTCGTCGAGCGGGGGCTGCTCTACGAGCGGGGTGTGAATGGCGCATTGAAAGTCGTACTATACGTGGGCCCCGATATCGATGTGTCTGTCTTGCATAATGTATGCAGTATCGCTCCCTATGCGTTCTTCGGCGTGCAGGGCATTCGCGAACTGCGCCTTCCCAAGAGAATCCAGGTCGGCGAGGCAACGTTTGCCATGCGAAAACCACCTTCGCTTATCGTTCTGGACGGCGAGGACGGTATCTCGCTCGAGCCGATGCGCGACTGGAGGGGCGTGTGCGCGTTGCAGCGCGCGTACGCAGGGAATGGAACAGCTGATGCACGATTGCTGTGCGCGACATTCGACGAGGAGGCCTTGGGTGCGCAATTTGATTACGAGGCGTATCGCTACATGCTCAAGCGTCTTTTGCGCCCTGAATACCTCGAGACATCAAAGCGGCAATCGTTTGAGCACGTGCTTTGCGGAAATCTCGATGAGGCGTGCATCGCGTTCGCCCGTCACGACGACCGAAAGTGCATTGACGGTTTGGCTGACATCGGACTCATCTGCGTCGAAAACATCGACCGCATTGTAGAAACGGTTTCCGCCGAGGGCGGCGCTCCTATCATGGCTCGCTTGCACGAGCTGAAGCGCATGCGTTTCCAGATGACTGCTCCAGACTATAGTTTATAAGGATGGCTAGTATGAGCTGTTCATGTGCAACTAATAGCGCTACCTGTTCGCATTTGGAATGCGAACAGGTGGAAGCGCTTGCCCGGGATATGCTCGAGCAGGCCAGAGAAACGCTTGCGATGACGTTTCGCTACCTTGACGTTGCCCTTTGGCACATGCCCATGGAGTCGCGAGTCATTGACGCAGCGCTCGCCACAGATGGTGTCAGGCTGTTCTTCGATCCGTACCGTACCGTTTCGCGCTTTCGAGAGTCTCCCGACGATATCGTGCGCGATTACCTTCACCTCTTGCTGCATTGCATCTTTCGTCAACCGTTCCAAACGGGGTATCCCGATTGGGATTCGTGGTCGTCTGCTTGTGATGTAACTGCTGAGCTTACCGCATGGGAGATGGCCAGGCTTCATTTCCCATGCGCATTCGATTTCGAATTGGAAGACCTATTTTCGGTGATAAAGAGGTCTCTTGGCGCGATTACCCCTCTGAAGGTGTACCGCGAGCTTGTTGCCTA
>CADBQL010000200.1 GCA_902796815.1 uncultured Coriobacteriaceae bacterium
CGTTATCCCCGTTGGAAAGCGGTTACCTCTAGAAATCCAATCGCCTCGCCGCTTGCGGGCTGGCCAGCTGGGCACGCCGCTGGAGGGGGTGAGCGCGATTCCGCAGGCACTGCATTCAAATCATCCTAATGTTAGCCGAGGACAAGCGCGAATCCCCCTCCGGCGGCGTGTCCAGCTGGCCAGCCCGCAAGCGGCGAGGCGATCGAAATCGCTGTTTAGCCGAGCTTCTACGCGAGCAGCTCGTTGATGAGTTTCGGATTGCCCTGGCCCTTCATTGCTTTCATACACTGACCTACGAAAAAGCCGATAAGACCGGTTTTTCCGCCCTTGTACTGCTCGACTTTGTCGGGATTGGCCGCGAGCACCTCATCGATGACCGCCTCGATCGCCCCGGTGTCGCTCACCTGCTTCATGCCGCGTTCTTCGACAATGACCTGCGGGTCCTTGTCCTCCTCAAGTACGGCGGCGAATACCTCCTTGGCCTGCTTCGACGAAATAGCATCCTCGGCAACCAGGGACACGAGCTCGACGCCGCGCGCTGGCGTAAGCGCGCTTTGGGAGAAATCGATGCCCTCGCCCGCATTCACATAAGCCGAAATATCGTTGAGCGCCAAGTTCGCGAGCGGTTTGGCCAAGTCCTTGGCAGCAGCGCCCGCCGCCTCGCAAGCCGCTTCGAAGAAATCGATGATGTAGCGATGTTCAACGAGATGGCGCGCATCGTAGGCCGAAAGCCCAAAATCACGCTCGTAACGCGCGGCGCGCTGATCGGGAAGCTCCGGCAGCATATCGCGCACCCGATCGATGAACTCGTCGCTCAAATCGTATGGGGCGAGATCGGGGTCGGGGAACATCCGGTAGTCATCGGCAGTTTCCTTCACGCGCATGACGATCGTGTGCTTCTTGGACGGATCCCAATGACGTGTCTCCTGGTAAATCTGACCGCCCTCTTCGAGCACTTCGGCTTGGCGGCAGATTTCGTATGCCAGGCCGTCGTGCAGGCTCTTGAACGAATTGATGTTCTTCAACTCGGTCTTCGTGCCGAACTCCTTCGATCCGCGACGGCGCAGCGAAATGTTCCCGTCGGCGCGCAGGCTGCCCTCCTCCATCGAGCAATCCGAAATGCCGAGCGTGAGGAAAATCTGGCGCAATTTCTGCATGAACAGGCGCGCTTCCTCGGGCGTGCGCAAATCGGGCTCGGTCACGAGCTCGATGAGCGGCGTGCCAGCACGGTTGTAGTCGACAAGGCTATGCGTCGCTCCCGCAATACGCCCGTCGTCTCCGCCGATATGAATCATCTTGCCTGCATCCTCTTCCATATGGATGCGTGTGATGCCCACGTGGGCGATGTACCCATCGTCAGTTCGCGTCATGTTTTCGGACTGCTCGCCTGTGGCCAGGTCTTTCCAGAACAAACGCTCCTGAGCACCGCGGCCGTCGACGGCGAGGTCCAGATGCCCGCGCATGCAAAAAGCCTTGGGGCCCTGCGTCGTCTGGAAATTTTTCGCCATGTCAGGATACATGTAGCCCTTGCGATAGAACATCGTGTGCTTTTCGATGTCGCAGTTGGTGGCCAGGCCGGCGAGCACAATGCTTTGAATGGCGGCGCGGTTGGGCACCGGCAGGGCACCGGGCAGGCCGAGGCACACCGGGCAGGTATGCGTGTTCGGCTCGGCACCAAACTCGAGCTTGCAACCGCAAAACATCTTCGTCTCGAGCTTAGTCAGCTCGCAATGGACCTCGAGACCGATAACGGCCTCCCAATCCTTGAGCACTTCTTCCATCGTCTTCATGAAAGGTCTTCTCTTTCCCATCTGTGGCAAGCGGCGACTTCCCGCCACATATTCGAAAGTCCGCACGCCGCAAGTCGCCTTGAGCAGCGCGTTCTTGAAGTCTTACGCAAACGCAGGTGCAATGGGCGCAGGCCCATAAATCTGTTCGAGAGCAGCAGCCGCCCTGAACATGTTTTCGTCTTTGAACTGTGGCGCGATGAGCTGCACGCCGACCGGCAGACCGCTTTGCGCCCCAAGCCCGACAGGCAGCGACATGCCGCCGTTTCCGGCAATGTTAATCGAAATCGTGAACATGTCACTCAAGTACATGCTCGTCGGATCGCTAATCTCACCGAACTTGAACGCCGTGCGCGGACTGACCGGCGCCAAGATCACATCGCAGCGCTCGTAGGCGCGCGCGTAATCCTGCGTGATCAGAGTGCGCACCTGCTGCGCCGGATAGTAGTACGTGTCGTAGACGCCAGCCGAAAGCAGGTAGCTGCCGAGCATGATGCGCCGGCGGGCTTCCGGGCCAAAACCGTTCGCACGGCTCGCCTCGTATTGGCCGCCGAGATCCTTGTGCCCCGGCTCTCGGTAACCGTAGCGCACCGAATCGAAACGCGACAAGTTGCTGAAAGCCTCGCACGGGCCGAGCACGTAGTATGCGCTCATGGCCGCCTGTGCGTTGGGGAGCTCGACTTCCACGAGTTCGGCGCCGACTTCGCGCAGGTCATCGGCTGCACGCTCGACCTTTTCCTTCACTTCGGGTTCGAGACCCTCGGCCTCCATGAACGCGTTCACGATGCCAACGCGCATCCCCTTGGCA
>CADBQL010000201.1 GCA_902796815.1 uncultured Coriobacteriaceae bacterium
AGAAGCGGGCTCGGATGACGCCGACATCGACGATGACGCCGACGACGCCGTAGATGCTGACGACGGCTGAGGCGCAGACGACGCCTGTCCCGAAACCTGCGGGGCGCAGCCTAAGCATGCAAACAGAATTGCCGAAAACGCAAATGACACTACGATAACTGCAATGCTTCTCATTTCCGCTCCTTGCAAACTAGCCCAACTACTCCACCTGCTCCTTTATACACTAAGTACGGCCGCTTCCGCGAGGTCCGATTCCGCCGCTCGTTTTCGAGCCCAAGCATCAGTCGACCCTCATTCGGGCTGGCTCCGAGCAACTACTTGTTGCGTGACGCGACCTAAGTTGCTGCGTACAATTGAAGCACCGATTGAAACGGAGGTATTATCATGACGATTAAAGATGTCTTGCCGCAAATCCGCAAGGAAAAAGGATTCACGCAAGAGGAGCTCGCACGCAAAGTGTACGTGACTCGTCAGGCTGTGAGCCGCTGGGAAACTGGGGAGACGACCCCGAGCATCGATATGGCGAAACTCCTCGCGTCTGTGCTCGATGTGCCCGTCATGCGCCTGCTCGACCTGCCACAAGAACCGGCGTGCCAATGTTGCGGAACGCCGTTTTCGGTGCCGAACATGGACAAAGGCACGAACGCAGACGGCGTGGAAAACCCCGACTACTGCAAGTGGTGCTACGATCACGGAGAATTCGCGAGCGCGACGATGGACGACGTCATCGAAAAATCCGCACCCTACCTTATGCAGGCGACAGGCGTGAGCCTAGACGAGGCCGTATCCTTCATGGGCGCCTTGCTTCCCACGCTCGGTCGTTGGAAGAGCTAGCCCGAGCAACGATGCCCAGCGTCCGATTGTTAGAGGGGCTAGCCCGAGCAACGATGCCCAGCGTCCGATTGTTGGAAGGGCTAGCCCGAACCAGCAGTGCGTCGCGCCATTGGGGCGCGGCTCATCTTGGTGAAGCTTGCGCACATGGGGCGGTTTTGACAGCGCTCTGCTAAAACCGCCCCATGTGCGCGAACCGTCTCCAAAACTGCTTCAAATGCGCAGACTCTTTCCAACCCCAGTACAACAATCGACAATCTTGCAAAAACCACCGCGCACGCACGGGTTTTTCAGGCTGCTGGCGAGCCAAATCTATCACCGCGCGAAAGCCACCGTTTACTCAGGGCAGGATTATACTTGCCTCAACGCAGCTAAAGCTTTCAACCGCTTACGCGAGAGTGATAGGATGGCCGCATATTGCATATGAAGATGGACGCTGGACGCTAATCGAAGGAAATGGATTACGGGTTGAACGAGTTTTTCATAAAGAGAGGCGACACGAAAACCGCCTCGCTCGAGGGCGAAGCCGCCGCATTGCGCTGGCTGTCTAAAGCCACGCTGGCTGGCGGCATGCCCATTGCTGAAGTTGTCTCAGTGACTCCGTTCGAGCTGGTAGAAAAACGCATCAACGTCGGTGCCGCTAGCGCAAAGGCGGCCGAGCAAGTCGGCGCCGCGCTTGCCGTCACCCATGCCGCAGGCGCACCGTGGTGGGGCGCACCTCCTACAGGCTGGGAGGGCATGTATCGCATCGCGCATTCCGAGACGCCCACGGTCGACTATTGTGACGCGCCGCGCACGTGGGGCGCATTCTTCGCGGAGTGGCGCGTGATGGCCTATCTCGCCCAAGCGCGCAACGTTGGCGCGATAAGCCAAGATGAGGCTGCTATTTTCGAGCGCGTCGCCATACGGCTGGCAGATGGCGTTTACGATGCGCCACAACCCGGACTGCTCATCTCTTCTGGTGCGACCGTTGCGCGCATTCATGGCGATCTGTGGTCGGGCAACCTGCTTTGGGATGCCAGCACCAACAACAACGTGGGCGCTGTGCTCATCGACCCTATGGCTCATGGCGGTCACGCCGAAACCGACCTCGCGATGCTCGCGCTATTCGGTTGCCCGCATCTCGCGCGCATCATCGACGCATACAACGAGGCTTCGCCGCTCGCCGATGGTTGGCAAGAACGCGTGCGCTTGCATCAGCTGGCACCGTTGCTCCATCATTGCGCCCTTTTCGGACGTTCCTACGTTCCCGAGACCCTCGCGGTTGCACGCGCCTACGCGTAAAAGAGCGAGCTTTATGTCAAGTGTGCTTGACTTTTTGATTTCGAGTATATACGATTCGTAATGTCAAATATGCTTTACATTACTTGGATAGGAATCGATGTGAGGACGAGCATCAAAGCGCTCAGGCGGGAGCGCGGTGTCAGCCAAGCAAAGCTCGCCGAAGCGGTGGGAGCGTCGCGCCAGACCATCATTTCCATCGAAAACGAGCGCTACGTCGCGAGCCTACCTCTGGCATATCGTATCGCACGCTATTTCGGAAAATCGATCGAAGAAGTATTTGACCTGGCAAGCGGGGAATCGTAGTCGAAAGGAACGTACCTCTCCTTCGAGTTTTTTACGACAACACCGAGA
>CADBQL010000202.1 GCA_902796815.1 uncultured Coriobacteriaceae bacterium
AACCGCGCGCTGTCAATCGCTCTTTCCATCATTTGCGTCGTCGCCGTCGTGCTATTCGTGGGTATCCTCGTGATTCCGCACCTTGTGGAGGCAGTTATCACGCTTGCCAAGGAGTTCCCATCCACCGTCGATTCAATAGCAAACAACCAAGTCATAGGTTCGTTCATACCCGCCCAATTGCTGTCGCAACTCAAAACCATCGACTGGCCGAAAATCGTAGGCGATGTCGCTGAGTGGCTGAAATCGGGCGTCGTGAGCTCGCTTCCGCAAATCACATCGCTCGTCGGCCAAATCGGTGCCTGGTTCATGGGCATCATCCTGGCTTTTTGGTTCCTGGGCGAAAAGGACAAGCTCTCGGACCAGGTCCACGTTATCATCAGGACATATGTGAGCGAAAAAGCCGATAAGCATTTCACACGCGCGATTTCGGTTGCCGATGAGTGCTTCCGCGGTTACTTCAAAGGCCAGTCACTCGAAGCCGTCATCTTCGGCGGTCTCGTTACCATCGCCTGCACGATCGCTGGTCTGCCGAGCGCGCTCATGCTCGGCGCCCTCGTGGGCGTGATGTCGCTCATCCCCATGATAGGCGCGCTCATCGGCGCGGTGCTCGGCGCCATCATCATCCTTGCCACTTCGTGGCAGCAAGCGATAATCTTTCTCATCCTGTTCTTCGTCGTGCAGCAAATCGAAGCGAATCTCGTTTACCCGCGCGTCGTCGGCAAGCACGTTGGCCTCACCGGCTTGTGGCCGCTCATCGGCATCACGCTCGGCGTAGCGCTGTTTGGGTTCGCAGGCGCATTCATAGGCGTGCCCACCACTGCTACTATTTTCCGCATCGTGGAAAACGACCTCAACCGACGCGAGCAACTCCCCGACAAGGACGCCAGCCCACTCGAGAAACTGCAAAAATCCCTTTCCGACTAGCCCGTTACATAATCCCGCATTCCTCGACTTTGCTCACGTAGAACTTCATGAAGCGCTCCAGCGGCTTGCGCAAGAACAAACCAAGCAGCAAGAAGGGGATAATGAAGAGCGCAAGGTGCCCTATCGAAATCCAGAAGTCGTTATGGTAGACGCCCATCATGGCGGCACGAAGCGCGTCCACGATGTAGGTCGCCGGCACCCAAGGGCTTATCGCTTGCACGAAATCGGGCAGAATCTGCAGCGGATAGGAGCCTCCGCAAGCGGTGACTTGCACGATGAGCAGCAGCACCGCAATGCCTTTGCCCAAATTGCCGAACGCCACCACGAGCGTGTACACGATAAACGCGAGGACCAAACCCGAAATCCAGAAGCAAAGCATGAACAACAAGGGGTCTGCCACCTGAACCTTGAGGAAAAACATGCAGCCTAACCCGAGCAACGTCGTCTGCATAAGCGACACGAGGGCTACGGCAGAATAACGCCCGAAGTAGAGCTGGCGTGGCTTGGGATTGTACAGCAGCTCCCTGCCCCGCCTCGAAACCTCCGGCTTCATGGCTACCATAATGAGGAGTGACCCGATGAACAGGGCAAGCGTGCAGTACAGCGGCGTCATAGCCGACCCAAAATTCTCGCACGGGAACACGGCCACCCTCTCGAGCTGAACGGGTGCCGCGAGCGCCTTGGAAAGGTCGCCGGCGTTTCCGCGAAGCAGCGACCGCAAAGCTCCCGCATCGCCCGTCGTAAGCGCGAGCTCGACGGAATCCGCCAGGCTTCGCAGGCTATCGGCTGCATTGCGCAGCTTCGTCGATGCGGCGTTAATCTTGCTTGAGGCGTCGTTGAGAGCCGTCCCCGTCGAGCCCAACGCGCCAGAAAGCCCCTCGGTCAGACCGCTCAGATCCGCGGCGCCTGCGTCAAGATCGGAGGACAGCACTCCAAGGTCTGCTTCCAAGTTGTCGATTCCGGGCTGCAGGTCTTTTTCGAACTCATCCTTCATCGTTGTGATGTCAGAGCGCACTTTCTCGAGTTGCGTGCGCAGCGATTTGGCCTTGTTGCGAACATTGGTTGAACCCGATTCGAGGTTCTTGGCGGCATTCCGCAGAGTGGAGCTTGCCTTATGCATAGCGTTAATCTGCTTGGTCAGCAGCGAAATCGCCTTGTCAAGCAAAGGAGTGTGATCGACCATAATCCCAGCCACAAGCTGCATTTCGGAGTGCTCTGTTGAGGTGGACCTGCTCACTGTCGCACCGGTTTCGGATTTGAGCTGTTCTCTAAGCTCGGAGAGTTTGACCAGAAGCGCGGTGAGCTTTTCGGCATGACCGTCAATCTCGGTCGCCCGTGTGCGCAGCGTCTCGGCTAATGCCAATGCGTCATCCACGCCTTGCGCCGTGAGGGCGTCAACTTTTTGGTCGAGATCCTCTGGCAAGAGCTTTTCGCCCAACAACGCGTCAATCATGCTTTGGGCCGAAGACGAGAATTCGCCCTTCAGATCGTCGAGCTTCTGCTTGCCGCTATCCAAATTCGAAAGGGCGCCCGCCGCCTGGGAACGAACCGAGTCGATGAGGTTGCCGCTGCTTTCGACCAGGCCCTTCGTCTCTTCGGTCAAAGACGAGTACAAATCGAGGATGTCAGCACTCTGGTCGATGCGCTCTGCGATACCGCGCACGTTGTCTGCAAGCTGGGCTACGCGTCCATCCAGATTGTCTTTCTCAGATTGCTCCGACAACGATTTCGCAAGTGCTGCGGCAACTTCCGTAACGGTTTCGGCAAACGCCTTGTTTACCTCGTAGGAAACCGTGTCGGCACCAGCTCCGGTGATGTTTGGAGCAATAGCGTTTTTCTTCTTGTTCACATAATACGTTATGGTGGCAGAGCCCGCATCGTCTTCGAGGAACGTCAGCATATGCTTGCTGAAGCCTTCTGGCACAACGATCGCCGCATAGTACTTGCCCGACCGCGTACCCTCGATCGCATCGTCTGGAGTTGTGAAAACCCAGCCTATCTGGTCGTTTTCACGTAGAGCCGACATCACCTTTTCGCCCACATTCACATTGATGGGCAAAAGGTCGCTCGTATAGCCCGTGTCGCTACTCGCAACAGCCACCGAAAGCTTGCCCGTATTGTTGAACACATCCCAGCAAGCCAGGATGTTGTACCAGGAGAACAGCGACGGTAAGGCGACCAAGCCGATCGTCAGGACGACGCTCATGACGTTTTTGAACAGCGCCGAGCAATCCCTGCGCGCAACAAGCCCTACGTTTCGCAAGCCGCCCCGCGGGTTTCTCCGGGCCTGACGACTCCCCTTCTCCGTGCTGTCCTCAGAACCAGCGGCGGGCGCAGCGTCCGATCCGGCGTTCGAAGAAGCGTCCGAGCCGGCATCCGCCATACGGTCGCGATTCGAGAACAGGTTGAGCAGCCCCG
>CADBQL010000203.1 GCA_902796815.1 uncultured Coriobacteriaceae bacterium
GCGATCGTCACCATAGCGTATTTGAGCGATTCGAATGAAGGAGGAGCGCCTGCCGCGTTGCGCTGGTACAATGTGGCGAACGGTTCGAAGCGAGCTATCGAGGGTGCTTATGAAATACAGTCACGTTATCGCCATGACGGCGGGGTTTGCGCTTGACGCAGCGCTGGGCGACCCGCACGGATGGCCGCATCCCGTGCGCCTGATCGGCAAGCAGATCGATTTTGAGGAAGGGCTCGTGCGCAAGTACTTGTTGCCCGAGGCCGAGGCGGCAGGCGATGCTTGGCCGTTGTCTCACGAGCAGACCGAGCGGCTTGCGGGCGCAGCGCTTGCCTTCGACGTGTCGCTTTTGGCGCCAGTTGCCACGTTTGTCCTTGTCAGATGGCTCGAAAAGGTCAACCCGGCGCTGTCGCTGGCTGCTCAGACGTTTATATGCTATCAGCTCGTCGCTGCAAAGTCATTGCGCGACGAGAGCATGAAGGTCCACGATGCCCTTGCTGCCAATGATATTCCCAGTGCGCGACAGGCTGTTTCCATGATCGTGGGACGCGATACCGACGAGCTCGATGAAGAGGGCATCGCCCGTGCGACCGTCGAGACGATTGCCGAAAACGCTTCGGACGGCGTAATCGCTCCTCTGCTGTTCATGGGGTTGGGAGGTGCTCCTGCGGCCATGTTTTACAAGGCTGTGAACACGCTCGATTCCATGGTCGGCTACAAGAACGACCGCTATATCAATCTCGGGCGCTTCTCCGCGAAGTTTGACGACGTCGTGAATTACGTGCCCGCGCGCCTGGCGGGTGCCCTCATGTGCGCTGGCGCCGGCTTGGCGGGCATGGACTCAAAAGGTGCGTGGCGCATTTTCAAGCGCGACCGCCTCAACCATTCGTCGCCGAATTCCGCTCACACCGAGGCGGCCTGTGCCGGAGCGCTTGGTGTGCAGCTCGGTGGCGCGAACAAGTATTTTGGCAAAGTGGTCGAAAAGCCCACGATCGGCGACGCGACCCGCTCGGTTGAGGCTGCCGATATCGAGCGCGCCAACAAGCTCATGTATGCGACGGCCGTTCTTGGAGTGGGCGTCGCGGCGCTCGTAGGCATCGCGAGTCGAAGGCTCCATCCGTTTCGGCTGGAGTCATAGAAAGAATAGAGGAGCCAGACGTGAGTGACCTGAACAAGCAAAACGAGCCGATGGGGTTTTTTCAACATGGCGGCGATTTGTATGGCATGGAAAACGCAGTGGATTTTTCGGCAAGTTTGAATCCGCTCGGCATGCCGGTGCAAGCCGTGCGTGCGCTCAAGGTGGCAGCTGCGAGTTTCGAAGCGTATCCCGATCCCCTGTGCCGCGATCTTGTAGCGGCTCTCGCCGAAAAAGAGCAGGTAGACGCTTCCCATATCGTTGCGACAGCTGGCGCGTCGGATGCGTTTTCGCGCGTGGCCGCTGTGCTGGAGCCGAGCAAAGCGCTCGTCTGCTCTCCGTGCTATTCTGGCTATGAGCAGGCTTTGCGACCGCATCGTCCCCGCATCGTCCATCACAGTCTCGTCCAGAGCGAAAACTTCGATGTGACGGAGCGCATCATTGATTATATTGAGCCTGGTATCGATCTCGTGATCATCTGCTCGCCCAATAATCCGACGGGGCGCGTAGTTGACCTTGGAATTCTTGAAGCAATCCTCGCCGCTGCCGATAAGTGCTCAACGAAGGTCCTTGTGGACGAGTGCTTCATAGATTTCACGGGCATGCCATCGTGTACCTCGATGCTTGAGCGTTTTAGGAACCTGATTGTGGTAAAGGCGCTCACCAAAAGCCATGCTATGGCAGGCTTTAGGCTCGGTCACGTCATGTGCTCCGATCTTGGCTTTGTCGAAGAGTTGCGATTGGCGGGCTCGCCGTGGGCCGTCTCGTCGCCTGCGCAGGTGGCAGGAGTTGCGGCGCTTAGCGTATCGGGCTACCTAAACTTGACGCGCGAGTACGTGGAGACCGAGCGCACCCGGCTCGAAGAAGGCCTCGCCGAGCTTGGAATGCTCGTCGTGCCGTCAAAGGCCAATTTCATCCTGTTCCAAAGCCCGAAGCCACTTTACGAGGAAATGCTCGCGCGTGGCTTTGTGATCAGGCGTTGCGAAAACTTCCGTGGCCTCGACGCGTCCTGGTTCCGTATTGCGGTACGCACGACGGTGCAAAACAAGAAGTTCCTCGAAGCGCTTCGCGGTGTTATGGCATGATGGACGGAAAAACGTCAGGTTCGATTTCGCTGATCATCATTCGTCACGGGCAGACGCCGGGCAACGCGCTTAAGCGC
>CADBQL010000204.1 GCA_902796815.1 uncultured Coriobacteriaceae bacterium
AGGACACCGAGTGCAGCGTCGTTATCGGCAAGGTCAAGGATGGCGGCTACAAGAATGTCATCCTGCGTCCGATGATGGTTGTCGCTGGCGACCATGCCAACAACGACATGGCCGATCCCGAGGATCCCGAGTCCTGGGTCAGCCAGTTCACCGCTTCTGGCAATTTCGACAAGGTCGACTGCCAGATCAACGGCCTTGGTGAGATCACTGCCGTTCAGGATATCTACGTCAAGCACATTGCTGACGTGCTTCCGAAGGCGTAAGTTGTCTTTCCTAAGGTAACGAGGTAGGACATACGTGCGGGGCGCCGAATCGAGCGCCCCGCATGTCGCTTTCCTAGGGCTCCCGCTGTGCGGGCATCGTTTTCGCCGATGTGTTTTCTGAATGAGTCGCGCCCCAGGGGCAAAACTCATCGGCGAGGGCGAACGAACGAATGAGTCGCGCTCGAGGGGCAATGAGTCGCGCCCCAGGGGCAAGACTCATCGGTGAGAATGAGTCGCGCCCCAGGGGCAAGACTCATCGGTGCAAGTTAAGCGAACAAGGGAGGTATCGAACATGAAGAAACTGCTAACTGCTCTGCTGGTTGGGATGGCGACCTGCGCGCTAGCGCTAAGCGTTGGATGCTCGTCATCGGGTACCGCGAGTTCGGCTCCTGCGTCTGAATCCGCGAGTGCGGAAGCGACGGTTGCGAGCTCTGAGTCCGCTGACGCGAGCGCAAGTGCGGCAGCGAGTGCGGGCACCCCGGTAGCTGATACCGCGAACCTTTCAAATGGCGACTATCAGATCGCCGTCACGCTCGAAGGCGGTAGCGGAAAGGCTACGGTCGACAGCCCAGCGAAACTCATGGTCCAAGATGGAGCCATGACGGCTGTCATCGTATGGTCAAGTCCGAATTACGACCTGATGATCGTCGACGGTACGGAATATTACCCCGTCCCGCGTGCTGGAAACTCGACGTTTGAAATTCCTGTCTCGGCTCTCGACGTCGATTTGCCAATCCAAGCCGAAACTACCGCTATGAGCGAGCCGCACATGATTGACTACACGCTCCATTTCGATTCGAGCACCCTCACGCAGTAAAACATGGCATAAAGCCGGGTTTTTTGTCATCAACAAAAATGATCAACAATTAACGTCGCGCGTTCGGCGTGGTTAGTCAAGAGGAGAAGAGCGCTTTGAAAAAACGTGCCATATCAATTGCAATCGCCGCCTTGGCGCTTGCCTTCGCGTTTTTTGCTGCGGTATGTACGGGCTGCGCGCAGGGTTCGACGAATGCGGGAGGTTCGAATGGGGATGCGAGTGGATCGCCTCAGGCGTCTGTCACGTCCGATTCTGCGAGCAACGCTTCCGATGGCCCGACTACGCAGCAAGTCGAGAATTTCCACAACACTGATTTGGGCAATGGCTGGAAGGTGACGGATTCGCTGCCGCTCGAGTATGCCGAGTGCTTCACTGTCGACTATTACGATGGCGGTTACAAGCTGTTCTGCCTTTCGGACGGTGGCCGTTATCTGACCGTACCGGAAGGTGCGGAAGTTCCACAGGGGCTTGCCGATGATATTGCCGTTATCCAGCAACCTCTTGGAGACCTTTATATGGTTGCGTCCGATACGATGTGCCTATTCGATGCGCTCGATGCGCTCGACTGCATTACAGTTTCGGGCATTTCGAAGGAGAATTGGTACATCGATTCTGCGGTCAAGGCTATGGAAGACGGTACGATGGCCTATGGCGGAAAATACAGCGCGCCTGATTACGAGCTCCTCCTCGGCAAGGGCGTGCGCCTCGCTATCGAATCGACGATGATCAACCATACGCCCGAAGTGCGCGACAAGCTGATTGAACTGGGTATTCCCGTATTTGTCGAGATGTCGAGCTATGAAAGCGAACCGCTCGGGCGTACTGAGTGGGTCAAGTGCTACGGCGCGATGATGGACAAGGAAAAAGAGGCCGAAAAACTCTTCGACGAGCAGGCTTCCCAGGTAAAGTCCATCAACGTGTCCGATAGCGGCAAGACCGTGGCGTTTTTCTATATCAATTCGAATGGCGCTGCAGTTGTGCGCAAGCCTGGCGATTACGTTACCAAGATGCTCGATCGGGCGGGTGGCGAATACATCTTCAACTCGCTTGACGAAGGCGACGGCTCAACGTCCTCGGTTACGCTCGAGATGGAGCGTTTCTACGCCATGGCCAAGGATGCTGACATCATTATCTACAACGCCTCAATCGATGGAAGTGTTGATAGCGTCGATGCACTCATTCGCAAGAACGAGCTTCTAAAGGATTTCAAGGCGGTGCAAAATGGGGAAGTGTGGACGACCGACCAGAACATGTACCAGCAAATGATGCGCACCGGCCGTATCATCGCGGACTTCAATGCGGTCGTCACCGGCTCCGGAGCTGAGACCATGTACGTGCATAAGCTGAAGTAGAAAATGCGACGGTGATCGGCGCAGCTATTCCATTCTGAGGAGAGGTATGCAAAAACAAAGCGATATCGACGATGCGTTCGGCAAGACCGTGAGGCATCGCCGTGTGACCATCGTTTTCGCCGCGCTTGCCGTGCTGCTCGTGGTGCTCGGCACGCTCAACTTGGTCATAGGAAGTTTGAACGTGCCGTTGGAAGATTTGTCCGCGATTTTAACCGGACAGGATACCGAAAGCACGAATTACCAAGTCATATGGAATATTCGCATGCCGCGCCTCATAGCCGCGGCTCTGCTCGGCGGCGCTCTCGCTCTCGCGGGCTTCTTGTTGCAGACGTTTTTCAACAACCCGATTGCCGGGCCGTTCATCTTGGGCATCAGTTCCGGTGCGAAACTCGTCGTCGCGCTCATGATGATCGTGGTCGTCGGCGGATCGGGCGTCATGACGAGCGGGATGATGATCATCTCGGCGTTCGTGGGTTCGCTCATCGCGATGGTGTTCGTGCTGCTCGTGTC
>CADBQL010000205.1 GCA_902796815.1 uncultured Coriobacteriaceae bacterium
CATACCGTCGGCGTAATGACGGTCGCGTTCTATCGGCAGGGTAGGTTACCTGTCATTGTCGGCCCATATGATATGAGTCACGCCCCTGGGGCGAAACTCATCCAGCCGATGAGTCATGCCCCTGGGGCGAAGCTCATCCGGTCTGTGAGTCACGCCCCTGGGGCGAAACTCATTGTTGATCGTTTCGCTTAATGACAAAAAACCCGACTTTATATCATGTTAGCTGGCGAAGCAGGCTTGGGCGGATTCGTAGTCGAGCGCTTCCGTGGAGCTGAAGATGACGACATCATCAATGTCGTGGCTGTTGATGAATTCTTTGAGGCTGCCATCGTAGTAGCGTGGGTCGAGCTCGTAGGTCGTGTGGTAGTGCTGCGCGAAGAGGCGGCCGCAATTGTCCGTGTACGAGTCACCGATGAGCAGCAGGGTTCCCGCAGATTCGGGCTGGTTGCCGTTTTCGAATTCGATGAGCTTGTAGTGTTTGTTGTGAAAGCTTACCGAGGCGAATCGGCTCTTCTTCCGATATGACGAGCCGTCGTCGTACCAGAGTCGATCGATGCCGTGGTAGTCCGCTTTATTTCCGTTGCAGGTGATCTTGAGGTTAGAATGGGGGCAATCGACGTCTGTGATGTTATCCCAATAGTAGTCGCAGAGCGCCACGCGGGCATTCGAGCCGAAGGATTGTCCGTCAAACGCAACGTATCCTTCCCCAAAATCGAAGGGCTCTCTGCCGAGCGATTTCATGATGCGTCCAATAGCGTCGATGCTGCCCAGTACTTGCATGTGATGATCGGTCCGATAGTACAGCCTGGCGTATTCGAGTGCATCCCCGATATGCAAATCAACCAATTCGAACTGAGAGGGGACTGACTTGCTCAGCATCTCTTGCATGTAGTAATAATCGGCCGAATTGGCGACGAGGTCGTGCGTCGGCGCCGAAACGGTCATTTCCGCTCGTTCAGCGAGCGCAAGCCGCCAGTTGATGTCAGCGTCCGTGTTCGCGACGAGCGCTTCGAGCGCATCGGAAATACGCCGCCAATAGTCGTCGTCGTATTCGGTTTTCTTTAAGGGCAGGGGATAGATTGCTTTGAGGTTTTCGCATATCACGCGATCGGATTGGTAAAAAGACGGGTACATGTCGTAGCCGAACGGAAGGCGTGCGGTTTTGATGATGCTCCGTTGCAATTCGGCGTTTGCGAGCAAAACGTCATCGCGTGCAGGCACGTAGTCGGCACAGAAGCTGTCAGCGGCTGATTGGAAATAGCCTTTTCTGATGCTGTGAAGATTGGAAACCTTGCTCATGTCGATATAATCGCGACCCTCGAGCTGCGAGCTTTTTGGGAGCTGCCATGCGCCGAGCATGCCGCCGCCGACGTTGATGATCACGAGCGCGAGCACGAGAAAAGCAAGGGCAACGAACGTGGCATTGCGGTGAGCTGCTTGTTTTGCAAACGCATCAGGCGGTAGTGTGTCTGCGGAATCGGGTGCGGGCGCATCGGGGGCGGATTCGCCTGAATCGGCGGCGCTCATGCAGCCAGCATCGGAAATGAGTTTTGCCCCAGGGGCGTGACTCATAGGAATGAGTTTTGCCTCAGGGGCGTGACTCGTCGTAGGAGCCTTTTGAGCCGAGTGATTCTCGTCCGCTTCGAGGTGCTTTCCCTTTGCGTCCTGCATGA
The DNA here is from genome assembly GCA_902796815.1 of uncultured Coriobacteriaceae bacterium. Classification (GTDB taxonomy): domain Bacteria; phylum Actinomycetota; class Coriobacteriia; order Coriobacteriales; family Eggerthellaceae; genus UBA9715. The sequence goes on from CADBQL010000205.1 coordinate 1,674, forward strand.
CTTTTCACCCCCTAGAATTGGAAATAGATAAACGGGTTGAATGAGCCCGAAACGACCGAAGCGCAACTTAGCACGAGAAGCGCCAGAAGGCCAAGGTCGAACGCGATGGACGCGATGCGAAACGCAGTTGCTCGGGAGGGCGTGGCAGGCGCGCATGAGAGCGTTGCGAGCCCCGTGGTCTTGATGTTTCGCGGGTTGGCGACGCCATCCTCGCGAATCTTGCGGGGCGATCGCTGCTCGCACCAAGCGATAAAGCGTTCCTTCAAAAACGGTGCGATGGGTGTCGATGCTAGAGCGCATGCGATGAACACCGGCCAGTATGCCCAGGCCGTGAGCTCCCAAAACGTCGAGCCGCCCGTGAAACCGTAAGCGCCGACCATGGCTTTCCAAAACTCGACGAGCGCACTCGCGTCGGTAATCCAGAAAAACGACCAGCCGAAGACGAAGATGACAATCGTGTACACGTGCCCCACGATCGACGGTGCGCGGTCGAGGGCGCGTCCCCACACGAACTTCTCGAGGATTAAAAGTACGCCGTAGTAAATGCCCCATCCGACGTAGTTCCATGCAGCCCCATGCCAAAGGTCTGTGATGGCCCATACTATGGC
>CADBQL010000206.1 GCA_902796815.1 uncultured Coriobacteriaceae bacterium
GGCAACAAGGGAAAATATGCGTCGAAGAAATCCTCTTCATCCACGACGAAACCTTGCCCGAGCGTCTCAGCCGCATATCGGTAAAAGCGCTCGCGAAGCGCCGATGCCGCTTGCTCTTCGACCGAAGCGCCCAGAGGCGCCTCGGAATACAGCCTGGCGTAGTAGTAGCTCTGCGCCCGATTGAGCGCCACGCCGAACGACCAGGTATCGGCCGATTCGTACAACGGGTTTTCATAGCCCGAAAGGCCCGCCAATCTCGCAGCGCGTTCGTACATGCAGTAGCCGGGATTGTCTCCGCAGTCGCGCATAAACGCACGCTCCTTGCATTGCTGCGCTTCCTGGGCTGCTTCCTCTGCACGCTTTGCCTCATCGCTTATCTCATCTGCGTTTTCTTCCGTCTCTTCCACCACATCATCAGATTTTTCGGCTTTTTCTGCCCGAAGCGGTTCGCCCGCGTCGGGCACGAGAATGGCAGCCCCCAGGTAATTCGCACCCATCGATGACGTATTGTTGGCCGCTGCGACGCTCGCCGCGCACGCCGCTGCAAAATACGGAAGCGCCTCTTGAAGCTTCCCGAGCGCGCGTATCGCACGGTCCGAAAACGTGTTCCGCGCCTCGATGAGCTTTTTGCCCGCTTCAATCAGCGGCTCCGAAGCTTCTGCAGTGACAGGCGTACAAAGGGCGACGATCCCCAACCCGGTGACCGTCAACCCCGTGAGCGTAAGCGACAGTACGATTGCATCGCAGAAACGCGCGACGAGCATGTACTCCGCCACCTGGTTTTGCGCGGACAACGCTGCGGCGTCGGCTACATCCTGCACCTCGGCAGACGTCGACTGAATGCGATACACCTGCGCCGCGGTAAATACCAGAGACAACGTTATGAGCATCGAGAGCGCCATGCTCGTCGTCGTAAAGCCAGCCTCATCCCGAAACAAATCCCCTACGCGGTTTGGCTTTCTCATTCCAACCATCCACCAATCCATCCTGACGGATTCATACCCAGCTGCGAAGCGCCTGCCCAGGACGGCTGAGTTGGCAGCGTAACGCTTTCCTCGATGTGAATTGTTCCGTCTGCATCCGTCATTCCTGCGAGCTTGGCGCCAGCGTCGAAAAGCGGAAGCGGCCTGAACCTGTTGCCGATTCGAACCGTCACCGACTCGCTCGCTTCCGATCCGCTAAGCTGGATATCCCAGCTGCATCCGCACTCGTGCACGTGAAAGCAGTCATGAGGCGGTACGGCAGCGAGGCGGTGGCGCACGAACGCTTCGCAGCTTCGCGACATGGAGCCAAACGAGTCGGTCCCTGTCGCCAAAAGCCGACACCCCTCCGCCGCGGCGTTTCCCATAACGATGCGGTCATACAGCACGATTCCGGGTTGGATCAGCAACAACAGCAGCAAAAACAGCACGGGTATGACCACCGCCGCCTCTACCGTCCCCTGACCCAAGTTGTCCTTCATCGAGCACCTCCTTCATATATGCGCAGTTCAACACCCTTATGGGACAGAGGTCTTGCGGGACAGGATCGGTCCCCTATCCCAGACCCGGGACAGGAGCCAGACCCCTGCTCCGCAAGGCCCCCTCCCACAACCAGAGCGCTCGGTCAACTCCACCACGAAGCGGACCAGCAAACCCTGCCGCGGGACGAGGATTTGACCCCTGCCCCATGCGGAAATCACCCTCCTGTGCGCTCCTGTCAGTACAGGAAAATGTCGGTCACGGCAACGAGCGCCACGGTTTGGATGTGATGCGAGGCAACTGCGAGCGCGTGCTCGACGAAAATCCCGCCGCCAAAAGCGCGCCACATGATTCCGAGAGCGATGGTCAACGACAGGAAACCCGCCATCACAACCGCGAACTCGACGGTCGATTGCCCACAAACGCAACGCGTTTTAGCAGGCGAAACGTCCTGCCACGCGGGCGATACCGACCTGCCTGCAGTTTCTAGAGCCCGTTGATTCCTTCCGCAATGGCGTTCCATAGTTCCTGCAGTTTCGGGCGGAAGACCATAATCGCCAAAATGGCAATGACGACTAGAACTCCGACGAGAATGGCGTACTCCGTAGTGCCTTGCCCTTTCGTTGACCTCACCAGCTCGTGCGTACGCGTCGTCGCCCACGCATACGCCCTCCTCGATCTGCAAACCGCAGAATCGACGGCAGCTTTTACCTTGCCCATGCCTATCACCTTTCCCTTCTTCGTATCTCAAGCGCATGAGCGCTCCTTCCCTTACCTTCGTTACGATGAGTTTCGCCCCTGGGGCATGACTCATTCGAGAAGCGCGGCCGGCTCAGCTGAAGCCACCGGCTAATTCGAGCAGAATCGGGCCCATCACCAGCAAGAGCATTGCCGGCAAGATGAGCGTTCCGGTAGGCAGCATCATTTTTATGGGTGCTTTTGCAACTCTCTCTTCGAGCGCCGTGCGAAACTCCGCTCGTGATTGCGACGCCGCATCCTCGAGCGTTTCTGTGAGCGGCGACCCAAAACGAAGGCTGCGAACGATGCCATCGATAACGTGGGTTAGCTGCCTGCATTCGTAGGATGCCGCCAGCTCTCGAAGCGCCTCTTCCCTCGTGACAAGGCCAATAGACCAGCTTCTATGCGCTTTTGCACACGAACGCGCAAAAGCATTGTCAAAATGGGAGCCGTACAGTCCGAAGCTTCGATCGAACGTGAGGCCGCTTCGCAACCCAAGAGCTACCACCTCGAGCATTTCCGAAAGATACCTTCGCGCGCAAAGGGATCGCTCGCGGCACGCCGCACGAACGCCACGTTTCGGCATTCCTCCCCCGACAAACGCCCCCACCAGCCCCAAAATCACGGCCATCTCGACAGATATCAACATACCGATGAAAGCTCCAGCGAGCGCGCCTGCTGCGCCTAAACGAAACCCAGCCTCGCAAAAACCTGCTGAGCTGACTTCTTTCGAGCACCCAGAGAAGCTCGCATGACTCGCATACCACACTCCAGCCCTCGACGACGCCGCTCGCCCCATCCGAACCGCCGGGGAAAGAGCAGGGGTCGCCTTGCTATACAATCTCCTGGTCAGCGATGCGGCATATCGAACGGCAGAACCACCCAAGCCACCCATGGCACCCAGCCCCATCAGCGCTCCTGGCTCGCCCTTAGTCGCTCGCGAGCCGTATGCCGCACGCCTCCTTCGCGAGCGTTGCGTTCGGCGCTCGTACAAAAGTGCAGCGCATAACGCACAAAGCCCACCGCATGCGCACCCGACAATACCAAGAGCAAAGACCAGCGTATTCATGACACACCGTCCACTGCGAGGGCACGACGCACGAGAATAATGCCCGCCACCTGCATGACAATAGCGAGCGTAAGCAAGCCAATCCCCAAAGGGCTTGCAAAGAACGGCGAGAGGAAATCGGGGCTCGCCAGCGAAAAGGCCGCGACGAGCAAAAACGGCATGATCGCAACCACGCGTGCAGAAAGCTTCGCCTGCGCCGTCTGTACGCGAAGCGAACGGCGCAGCGCCAGCTCACCTTTGACCGTATCGGCCGCCGCATCAAGCACCTGGCGCATCGCACCCCCGCTCTGATGCTGCACATCGAGCGCCACGGCAACGAACGCGAGCTCCGACGCATGAGCGCCATCGCGCAATTCTGACAGAGCCGCTTGGGCGCTTCCGCCCATTTCCAGCACATGTGCGCTTCGCGAGAACGTTGCAGCAAGTGGACCTTGGGTCTCTTTTGCCACCTGCTGAAACGTTTGGAGCAAGGTAAAACCCGACCCAAAGCAAACAGACATCGATTCCAGAGCGGCAGGCACCGCATCGCGCACGGCTTCTTGGCGTTTGTCCGCATGGTTCCCAATCAGCACGGTCAGCAATGCTATTCCGCAAGCGGGAACAGCCAACGCTCCCACGACGCTACCTGCCACCATTCCGGTGACCAGCGCGAGCGTTATCAGCGCGACAGCGACTACCGATGCGATCGCCTCACCCGTAGTCGGGCATCCACGCTCCTCGAGCACAACCGCAAGTTCCCCCGCACGCCTCTTGACGATGTCCAGGCGCATAAGATACCTAACGAGCGGGTCCGCGAAACTATAACCGTTCCGGAGGCGCCAAAGCACAAACGTCCGAGCGTTCGGCTCGTCTCCTTGCGCGACAATCGACGCCGAGCGCTTCCGCATCGACAAGGCTGTCGCAAGGGCGAGGGCAAACAAGCAAGCAAAGCTGGAAAGTACCGCTAATCCACCAATGAGCAAGCGCGTTTCCATTGCTCCACCTCCTTTTGACTTGCAATACCGTCATGGACAGCCCGCTCGAGCCACTGCGGCGCCATGCTCCATTCGCTTGAGACGCCGTCGGCTGCGCGAGCATAGATAGGCTCAGTAGCGCAGCGCCCCACATTCCGGTCGAACGAAAACGACACGACTTCGGTCACGCGCCTTTTGCCATCCATCATGCGCTGGGTCTGAACGACCAGGTCAATAGCGCTTGCGATATTTGCTTCGATGACGTCAACGGGAAGGTCGGCAACGTAGCGAACCATCGTCGTCAACCGAGAAATCGATTCCTCGGGCGAATTTGCATGAAGCGTGGTCAGCGAGCCATCGTGGCCCGTATTCATGGCTGTTAACATGTCAAGCGCCTCGGCGCCGCGGCACTCGCCCACGATGATTCGGTCGGGACGCATGCGCAACGCATTGATTACCAAATCGCGGATTGTCACCTCGCCCATTCCCTCGGCGTTTCGAGGACGCGCCTCGAGGCGGGCCACATCAGGATGCGACCAAAATCTCAACTCGGCCGAATCCTCGATCGTAACGATGCGCTCACCTGGCGGAATCACGCATGATAGCGCATTGAGCAGGGTAGTTTTTCCACTCCCAGTCCCGCCGCAAACGGCAATGCTCTTTCGCGCTCGAACCGCCCATATCAAGAACTCGCGCAAGGCCGCGTCAATCGAGCCGCTTTCCTGCATCTCCTCGAGCGTGATGACGTGTTCCGAAAATTTCCTGATCGTCAGATACGGGCCGTCGAGCGCAACGGGCGGAACGACGACGTTAACGCGGTGGCCTTGCGGCAAACGCGCATTGACCATGGGCGACGCCTCATCGATACGCCGTCCGAGCGGGCCGAGAATTCGGTCTACGAGCGCACGAAGCTCGGCTTCGTCCGTAAACGTCCTGGCAGACGGCTCGAGTTTGCCCTCTCGCTCGAAAAAGACGCAATAGGGGCCATTCGCTATGATCTCGGTTATGGACTCGTCTGCAAGCATATCTTCGAGCACGCCATATCCGAACAGCGCATCGAGCAGCTGGTCGACCAACGAGTCGAGCGTTTCATGCTCGGCATACGCCCACATGGGGCCTTCGAAGACGCGTCGGCACGCGCTCCTTACCTCATTTCGTGCGCGTTCGGGGTTTTCCTGCGTAAGCTTCGCAAGTTCGTCAACGGACACGATTTCTTGAACTTGCTTTTTGAGGAGCGCAAGGAGCGTTCCCTCCGCCGGTCGCGCTACCTGCTCCGCATTTCCCGCGCGCTGAACGCGCTCGTACAGACTCATTTGCCCCACCCTTTCCGCTTGCTCGCATGGCGACCTCGACGCTTGCCAAGGCTCATGCTTCGCTCGCCCGGCGCGCGCCCTACAACCTGCGCGCCGCCAACGGGAAGCATCTCCCCGATGAGGGCCTGGATGCTCGCGTAC
>CADBQL010000207.1 GCA_902796815.1 uncultured Coriobacteriaceae bacterium
AGCGTTTTGCGCACCCACGCGCATGCGTCGTCGGGCGATTCGCGCGACAGGGCGCATGCCGACACGCCGGGCGATTCGAGCGATCGGGCGCATGCGGCGGCGCCGGGCGATTCGCGCGACCGGGCGCACTATGCTGCGTCCAAGGCGTTCATAGCAGGAGGCGAAACGGTCGTGACCGTTCGCGGCGCTGGCGTTGGCGGGCGCAACCAGGAGTTTGCGCTCGCTGCAGCCGAAGGAATTGCCGGCATAAACGGGGTCGCGGTGTTCTCGGTCGGAAGCGATGGCACCGATGGGCCGACAGATGCTGCGGGCGGCTATGTTGACGGCCAAACGAAAGCCCAACTCATAACGGCCGGCATAGACGCTTTCGACGCGCTCGCCAACAACGATTCCTACCATGCACTTCAGAAGGTCGGCGGCCTCATATTCACCGGCCCTACCGGCACGAACGTTAACGACGTTGCTGTCGCGCTCTACAATGCCGAGTGAGTCACGCCCCTGGGGCACGACTCATTCGGGACGAGGCCTGCCGGGTGAGTTTCGCCCCTGGGGCACGACTCACTGTTTATACTATGGCTTGCATTTTGCATAGAGCCGTCAAGCCACCGCCAAAAACGCAACGGACAGGAGCTGTAGCATGGCAGAGCAGCAAGGATACATTGAGGTGCGGCCATTCACGGGCGAGGAGATTTACCTTCCCATCTGGGAAGAAGAGTCGATTCCCCTCGAGGTTCAGCTCGGGTGCGCATGGCATCGATGCAAGTTCTGCGATTTCGCCAACGATCCGCGCTACGTTTTCTCACTCGCAGAAGTCGCGGCAAAAGCCCAGATGCTGGCCCCCTACATGAAAGATCGCTCCCGCGTATTCCTCCTGGGCGAAAATGCGCTCACCTTGCCCATAGACCATCTGCGCGGCGTGATGGAAATCATCGGCTATTTTTTTCCACACGCTTTCGAGGTCGCCACATATGCGCGGTTCGACGACGTGATGAAAAAATCCGCTGACGAACTGGAAGAGCTGGCCGACTCCGGACTGCGCGAAGTACATATCGGGCTGGAGTCAGGCTGCCAAGACGTGCTCGATTTCATGCGAAAAGGCATTCGTCTCAAAGAAGCACTCGAAGCCTGCGAGCGGCTCCACGCCATCGGCATCGATTTCACGTTCACGATGATAGCCGGCCTCGGCGGCACCCAGCTCACGGAACGTCACGCGCATGAGACCGCGCAGTTTCTGAACGCTTCGCAACCCAAACGCATTTGGGTAACGGGGCTTTTGCTCTGGCCTAACACACCACTTTTCCAAATCGCGCACGAAGGCGGATTCGAGCAGTTGACGTTCAGGCAGCGCTTGCACGAGATGCGAGAAATGATGGCTGAACTGCAGCTGAACGATTGCGCATTCGTGGATTCAACCGTGTTGGGCGATTACACGATACAAGGTCATTTGCCAGATCAGAAAGACGATATTCTCAAAGCGATGGACCATCTGCTCGCCACCGATGGCCCCTACGATGAAGTCCCGCCCATTCCCAAGAAATCGCATCGCTAGCCAATCGGCGCCGAAAAGACGCGCAGGAGCAGGCCCCTCGCGCAACGGCAATGCAAGTCAAGGCAAATGCTTCCGGCAATAAACGTTAGCCTCTGTCAGTCGAAACCGAGTACCTGCCTGCGCCATCGCTTTGTACGACAATCGTGCCGGAAGAGCTTGTGCAGTATGCATCGGCTCCGATCGCGTCGAGCATCTTCAGGGTCTTCTTGCTCGCGGGGTCGTTCGCGCTATCGGTGATGATGGCGACTTTCGGCTTGACGCTATCGAGGAGCTCGTCGGTAAGCGCGGATTTCTGCCCATGATGCGGCATCTTGAGAACGTCGAATCGACCGCGCGGGCCTTTGAGGTACGCTTCAAGGCCGTCTTCCTCCAAATCGCCAGAGAAAAGATACGAATCGTTACCGCAGGTCAACGTAGCCACAAGCGAGAGGTCGTTGTCGTTGCCCTCTTCCCCTTTCGTACCGGGAACGTAGGCAACATTCAAAGGGAAAACATCCAGAGCCGCATCGCCGAGCTTAAGGGAAAGCTCCTTGTCGACCCGTTTTGCAGGAAGCCTGAGGTCCTCGACCGCCGATAGGAGCGTGCGATAATTCTTGTCGGAGCCAACGTATCCCGGCAGGTAAACCGCATCGATGGGCAGCGCTTTCCCGATAGGGCGAACTCCGCCGATATGATCCCTGTCGTAATGCGTGACGATGAGATAATCGAGATGACTCACCCCATGTTTGCGCAGGTGGGAAAGCACCTTGTCCGAAGTTTCCTCGTAACCCGCATCGATAAGGGCAGACGACTCGCCGACCTGCAGAAGGATACAGTCACCTTTTCCCACGTCTATGTAGGAGACGGATACATCACCTGTTGAGCCTTGAGCCTCACCGCAACCGACGACGACTGGCAAGGTGAGCGCGAACGCGGTTGCCAAAACAAGCGAAGGGAACTTCTTCATAGTTGCCCCCATTCCTCCGCTTTACCAGCGGCTCGACCATGGTGAAATGCGACAAGAAGGGCTAAGCCTCTTCGACTGAATTGTATCGCACTGCAACAGAATCATGCACCACGGCTCATCGCGCAACGTCCTTCGAAGCACATCCACCGTTTCAATCCG
>CADBQL010000208.1 GCA_902796815.1 uncultured Coriobacteriaceae bacterium
ACACGGTGCGCAACCTCAACGAACCCTGACGACTTTTTGCCCGGCGCGCCACAAAGTCTATTGCACAGCAGATGATTGCTGTGATAAGCGCCGTAACCCTGGCCTGCAGAGCCGTACTGCCGAGATGTCGAGCGGTATCGACCGCCATCAGCCGCACAGCAGACTCGTTCACAGAATTGCCGAATTTCTCGAAGATTTCGACGAAAAGCGACGAGAGTACACTTAGCGCAAACCCAATGCTGTAGAGCCATGAGACAACACCGCACACAATGGCGATATAAATCACGCGCTTGATTGGACCGGGATCGTTGCGTAGGACGAATGCAAATAGCACTCCAAAAAACAATCCGGTGATCCCGAACATGACAATGGAAGACACAGGCGTCACGAACGCCAGCTCATAGTGGTCAAGCGGGAACACCTGCGCATGCGCGAAAAGCACCGCGCCTGCAAAAAGCCCGATTCCCACACCTGGAAGCGTTCCGAGCAACAGTGCGCTCAAGGCCACGACCTGCATGAGAACGACTACGTAACCGACCGTGCCATCTGGCATGGTAATGCTGATAAAACCAAGCTGCGTAAATGTGAGCGATGCGCCCGCCACCGCGAGCACAACCGCCACCATTCGGCGCAAATAAGCTGGAGCCGTGTCCAGCACGCCCCTCCAACGTATTATTCTTGCTTTACGCTTGGGTTTCGCCGGCTTTGGCTTCATGGCATCTTCGCCAACGCCCGTTTGTCGTCCCTTCACAGCTTTATTGCCTCACGGCGTTAACGCTCGATGACAAAGACGTCTGATAGCCCTGTCATCTCGAACACTTCCATCACTTCGTCGCAGGGACGCAGCAATCGCATTGAACCACCACGCGAGACGGCAAGTTTATCAGCTGCCACCAACACGCGCAGGCCGGCCGATGCAATGTAGGTTACCTCGGCCAAATCTATGTCCAGATTGCAAACGGCCGACGGCAAAGCCTCGACCGCTGCGCTCAAGTCGGGGGAAGTCTGAACGGTAAGCTTTCCGATTGCCTCGAGAGTCGCCCTGTCGCCGTCCACGCTCGTCTTGATATCCATACCGCTATCCCTCCTTGTCCAATCTTTGCCGTTCTACGAGTTCGGCGAATAGACCGCCTCGCTCCAAAAGCTCGTCATAGGTGCCTTCCTCGGCAATCCGCCCATCGTCAACAACAAGGATGCGGTCGCAATGCCGTACGGTCGACAGCCGATGGGCCACCACGATGCGTGTACACTTGAGCGCATCGAGTGAGTCGCTTACGTGCTTCTGCGTCTTGTTGTCCAGCGCACTGGTAGCCTCGTCGAGCATCAGAATCCTGCGCTTGCCACACACGGCGCGGGCAATCATCAGGCGCTGGCGCTGGCCGCCCGAAACGCCTCCCCCGCCTTCGGTGATCATGGTCTGCATACCCATCGGCATTTTGCGAATGTCGTCGCCGATGCCTGCGATCTCCGCGGCCTCCCACGCATCGTCGAGCGTGGCGTTCGGCGTGGAAATCGTTATATTACTCGAGATATCGCCCATGAAGAGCTTTCCATCTTGCATGACCACGCCGATATGCTGCCGCAAGCTGCGCAAGTCCACTTTCTGCACATCATAGGATCCATAAAATATGGTTCCGAACTCGGGTTTCTCGAAGCCGAGCAGCAACCGCATGATGGTCGACTTGCCACAGCCGCTCTTACCCACAAGTGCTACGTATTCGCCGGGACGAACCTTGAACGACAAATCCTTCAAAATGTACGGGCTATCCTCGTTGTATCGGAACGACACGCCCGAAACCTCGATGCCACCCGACAGCGATTCCACGTTTGGCTTGTCTTCAGCCGTCTCTGGCGTCACCTCCAAGATGGGGGTCACCATCTCGAGCATCGGGGAAATCTGGGCCATTTGCCCCGCAACGGCCGCAAGCGCCATGATGGCAGCAGTCGCCTGGCCGTAGGCTACATTGAAGGCCATGTAGTCGGCAACGGACACGTTCGTCGAACCTGCCAAATAGTAGATGGCAATGTTTCCGAAAAGCCCTACGAGCGCCACAAGCGCCGGTAACGCCCTAAGCATGGCAGGACGATTGTAGGTGGCGCGCGCGAAGTCAGCATATCCATGGGCCCATTTCGCAAAGGCGCGGTCTTCGGCACCAGCAAGCTTAATCTTCTGGATACCGTTCAAAAGTGCCGTTACCGTACCCGAAAGTTCGGCGTTCGCCTCCATCGCTTCGCGCTCGTAACGCTGAATGGCAAAGGTTACGGCAACGGTGAGCACTGCTTGCACAACGATGATGGCAAGCGCAGGGAGGGCAAGCGCCGGTGCATAAGCAGCGATCTGAAGCACATACACGAGGGCGAGCAGCGACGATAACCCCGATCCCAATAGGACTGTGGCAATTTGCTGAACGAGCATCGTGACGCTCGCAACCCTTCGGGCAAGGTTGCCTGATGAATACTGTTTGAAAAACGATGTCGGAAGAGCCAGTATGCGCGAAAACGTCGCAGCCTCGGTGACAACATCAAGCTTTATGGCAACACGCGACATTACCAGGTTTCGGCACGCGCCGATGAGAGCGGTTGAAACGGCCACGCCAAGCAACAGTGCGCCAACCGGAAGGATGAGCCGTGCCTGGCCAGACGGAACTACCGTACCGAAGGCAATCTGGTTCGCCTGGGCGGGCACGAGCCCGATAATCGTCACAGCGAGCGCTGCTGCGAACACGAGCAGATAGTCGTTGCGGTCAAACACCCTGAGCATAAACGCTATCAGGTCGCGTACCTTAAGAGATTTTGTGGGCAACGGTTTGTAGAACAGAACCACATCAGACTGGATATGCGCGGCCACCTCGGCAGTCACCTTGCGTTTGCGGCCCGTCCCTGGCTCCAGATAACTGTATCCCCGCACGCCGCGCGGCAGCAGTGCCACAGCTTCTCCCGTGTCCAATCGCCCGAGCATTGCCCCGAAAGCCCGCTTGTACCAACCAGCTTCCAAACGCACGTTACGGCGCATCGTACCCGTGGGACGGCAAAGCCAATCCAGGCGCTCTTCGACGTCGAGCACGGAATCCGACACCTCGCCCGGCTCCACGCCGATGTGCGAAAGGCATGCTTTGGCTGCACCGTCAACCTGCTCCATATCGTCGATGATAAAAACAGGCGCAGCATTAGGGCCGCTCACACTGGCTGCCAGCTCCGCATAGGCGCGCTCCGTCAGCTCCGCGTCTAATCTTTCCCGCGTTTCTATTTGAGATTCCAACCACTTCATGGCTAATCGCTCCTCACAAGATCGGCATATGCGCCATCCAGCGCGAGAAGCTCGTCATGCGTGCCACGCTCGACAACCGCTCCGTCGTCGAGAACGATTATTTCGTCACAATCGCGAATCGTGGATAGGCGATGGGCAACCACGATGCAGGTGATGCCGCGGTCGCGTATTCGGCGTATTACCTCGGCTTCAGTCTGCGCGTCAAGCGCGCTTGTGGCTTCGTCGAGAATGATGACCGTTGGATCTTGAGCCAACACGCGAGCGATTTCCAATCGCTGAAGCTGGCCACCCGAGAAATTACGTCCACCCGGAAGGATGCGACTCAAATAGCCGCCCTCACGCGAAGCGATGACGTTGTGGATGTCGGCATCACGACAGGCAAGAATCACCTCGTAGTCTTCGATAGAGCGATCCCAAAGCTTCACGTTGTCAGATACGGTATCGTCAAACGTGATGATGTCTTGGTCCACAACCGCAAGGGAGCCACG
>CADBQL010000209.1 GCA_902796815.1 uncultured Coriobacteriaceae bacterium
GCAGTGGGTCGAGCCTGAAGGGTTCGAAGAGTGGCGAAAATACATCGTTGGCGAGGTTGACGGCGTCGAGCACACGCCCGAGTGGGCTGAGCCCATCACCGGCATCCCAGCCGAGACGATTCGCGAGTTTGCGCGTTATTACGCCGCTATGAAACCGGTTCACCTGCATCAGATGTACAGCGTATCGAAGCGCAACTTGGGCGACTACACTGCGGCGGTTGGAATGCTGTTGCAGGCCATGACCGGCAACCTGAGCATTCCCGGCGGTTGCGAAGGTGGCGGCTCCAATCTGGTTACCCAGCCGCGCCTGTTCCCGCCCGTTCCAGATACCGGCCAGATTAAGGGTGACGTCGTGAACCCAATCACGAACAACAACAACAAAGTGACCGAGGTCATGTACTGCCAGAAGCTTTACGCTGCTGGCGAAATCACCGAAGAGGAATTCCGCCGGCGTATCGGCTGCCCTAAAGGAAGTCCGCTGCCGCATATCAGGATGGCCATCATCCCCAACAACTACATCAACAACCAACACCACGTTTCCAAGCGTATGGCGGGTTTTGCCGATCTCGAATTCTCCTGGGGTTGGCAATATTTCCACGACCAGCCTTCCATCGAGTTCCTCGACATCGTGCTGCCTTCGCCAGTCATCCAGTTCGAGTCGACTGACATGCATTTCTTTGGCATCAACCGCTTCTGGGGCTCGCCATCCGGCATGATGAATTACTTCCTGTTCGCCGGAAAGGGCGTCAATCCTCCCGGTGAGATTCGCTCGAAGGACTGGGTCTGGATGGAGCTTGCGCGCCGCCTGGGATTTGCCGACAAGTACTGCCCGAAGATGCTCGACGTGACCGATTGGCGCGATTGGGACGAGCAAGTCATCGAGCGCATTTACAGGCCCGCCTATGAGGAGTGGGCCGAAGATCCGTACGGGTATTTGGCCTACTATGGGATTGAGCCGCCTACCTGGGAAGATTTCCAGAAGATGCCGATTATTCGCGTTCCTGGCGAGCCTGGCGAGTGGTTCTATCCTTTCAAAAACACCGTCGAGTACGGTCGCTCGCCGTTCAAGACGCCGTCGGGCAAGATTGAGTTCGATAGCTCCTTCGTCAAGGAAAACGACTTGACCCAGACTCGCTACGGCGGCCAGATGGAAAGCTATCCTCGTTGGCAGCCGACCTATCAGGATGAACCTGCCAATGACAGCTACTATCATTCCTGGACGAAGAACTACCCGCTTTCGATGGTCACGCCGGTCTCGTCGTACCGTCAGCATTCGGCCAACGACCAGAACCCATGGCTCAAAGGCGACTGCTATGAGCATATGGTGCGCATGTCGCCGGCTGACGCCGCCGACCGCGGCATCAAGACGGGCGACCGTGTGCTGGTTTACAACCAGTTCGGCGAAGTCGAAATCACCGCGTACGTATCTTCGAAGTTACTTCCGGGTACAGTTTCGATTGGCCATGGCGAGTGGTCCAAGTTCGATAACGTTCGAAAGTCCAAGCTCATGCCCTATGGCATCGATACCGCTGGCAACTGCAATCTCCTTATCGGGGACACGCACCTGCCCCATATCGTGGGCGCTCTGCTCACAGCTGGCCTCGTCGAGATCAGGAAGGTAGGCGAATAACCATGACCCAATATGGATTCTTTTTCGACCAGAGCCGTTGCTATGGCTGCAAGGCGTGCTCTGTGGCGTGCAAGGACTGGTACGACATCGCCCCTGGTCCCGAGAAGTGGATGAGCGTTTACATGTGGGAAAAGGGCGTCTTCCCAAATACGCGGATCGGCATCCTGGCGTTCAGCTGCGGTCATTGCGCTAATCCCGTATGCGTTGGCGCGTGCGAGCATGGCGCTATCTTCAAGGAGGAAAAGTACGGTGCTGTCCTTGTTGATCAGGAGAAATGTCAAGGCGATCGCAATTGTTTTGCGGCTTGCCCCTATGGTGCGCCGAAGTTCGCGGACGACGAACCCGGGACCAAAATGAGCAAGTGTACGATGTGCGTCGATCGTCTCGACAAGGGCCAACTGCCGCTGTGCGTGGCGTCCTGCCCCATGCGCGCGTTAGACTTCGGGCCAATTGAAGAGCTCATAGCCAAGTACGGAGACGTCCGTCAAATCGAGACGATGCCCGATCCGAGCGTCACGATGCCTAACTGGGTTGCCAAGGCCAATCCGCCCAAGGAGCAGCTGATTCCTTACGACGCCGATGCGGCTATCCGCCTGACCAAGCGCCGCACTGCGACCGACGATGTGTATGCCGGTGATCTTTCGACTGTCACCGAGTTTGCCCCCGATGTCGTGTGCACACGTGAGCTGCGCATGAAGAATGCGACTGCCGCCGAGGTTATGGCTGCCACTTCAAGCGATCAGGGCTAGACGTTAGGGAACCAGTGGGGTAGATGCTGCCAAAGGGGAGACTCCCTTCTGGCAGCAAAAGGAGGAAAAATGGAGCTGACTTTTGCGCATGCAGGCGTGTATTGCCGCGATATCGACGAGTCCGTCGCATTCTACGAGAAAGTATTCGGATGCAGGCTGATGTTTCGCTCCGATGCCATGGAAGGCGACAAGCCGCTCAAGATGGCGTGGATCAAGGGCGCGGGTTATGTGCTCGAGCTGCTTGAATCCGAGGATAAGTCAACGTGTGATGCCGCCGCAAGCTGCCTGAATCACCTGGCTATCCGCGTGAGCGACATGGACGAGTTCGTCGCGCGTCTCGTCTCGCTCGGCATTGCCATCGAGGCTGGCCCGTTCGATCCTCCGCTGGCGTTCGACCGACCGCTTTCCGATGAGGACGCTGATGTTTTCACCACGTACGGTGATGCTGGCGCGCAGTTGCGCATCCTGTTCTTCCGCGGACCAAGCGGTGAGCGTTTCGAAATCGTGCAGGACAACATTGCCGCTTTGTAGGGCGGGGCGTGGGCCTCGTGTCCGGGATGCGATTCGCCCGTGTGTCTATAAATGCGACCGAAAGGGAGGCTCCCTTTCGGTCGCATGTTGTGAACGGGTGTTTTTCAAAGCCAGCTTTTTTGAGAACTCGTTTGGTTGGGGTCTTAGACCGCATAGGGAATGAGTTTCGCCCCAGGGGCGAAACTCATTCGATTTGGCACCCCTTCGATTCAATTTCTGACCAATTAACTTAATGACAAAAAACACGACTTTATGTCATGTTACGATCGCCGGCCGAGGCCTTCGGACAGGACCAGGCCTGCTATGACGAGCGCGATGCCAAGCGCGATGGGGCCTGTCATGCGATCGCCAAGCAGCATTACCGCCGCCACTACGGTAAGTGGCGCTTGGAGGTAAATGTAGGCACTCGCCGCAGCGGGTCCCAGGTGTTTTACGCTATAGCCCCAAGTAACGAAACAAGCTGCTGAGGCTAAGATGCCCAGAAACGCCAAGTTGCCAAACACTAACGGCTGCGTGAGCGCCTCGAGGGGGTATGGATCGGCCATGATGAGGCGTGTCGCGACCATGAACCCGAGCCCCCAAGCAAAAATGCGCTTGGTCATGGCAATGGTCTCGTAGCCCAGGTTTGATAGGCGTTTGACGATGATGGAATACACCGCCCAAGACATAGCGCCTACCAGGCAGAGTATGACGCCTTCGGCCGAAGCATGCCCTGGGCCTTCCTGAAAGCTTATGAGCGCGATGCCTGAAATCGCAATGACGAAACCGATGACAAATCGCGCGTCGAAACCCTTCTCCTTCAGGATGATGAAGCCGAGCGCAGCTGTGAACAGCGGCGCTGTCGAAACCGCCACCGAAACGAACGAAGCATCGGCGAACTCGAGCGCGGTGTTTTCTGCTAGATAGTACAGAAACGCGCCAGTAAGTCCAGCCAGGGCGAACAATAGCTCGTGCTTACGTTCGGCGGGGCGCAAGATGCGAGGTCTCGCGATGCAAAGCGCAATGAATCCGAGCGACGTGCGGGTAAGCAGGATATCGATCGGGCTCATATAGTCAAGCAGCACTTTCGTGCAGATAAAAGTGAAACCCCATACGGCCATCGTAAACAGTGCTGCGATATGTGCTGTAACGTGTGCGTTCATGGTGGGCTATTGTACCTGCGTTTTGGCGTTGGCACAAAGCCCAGTTTGTGGTGGGAGTGCGTTTTGCTCTAGAGCGCGGGTAGCGTTCAGGGGTATCGCACTTCATTTTGGAGGGAGCGGGGCTTGCAAATGGGGCGCGCCCCTAGGAAGTAACCTATGACCAATAGCCGAATATGAGCGAACGCATTATCAACCTGAACAGGCAGTATGGCGAAAGCAACGGGGAGTGAATGTCATAGGGCGTGACGAGCATCGCATGGTTTGCTTGTTCAATGATATTTTATGACCATTCTCGCTGTCATTTTGCTGTATCATGGCTAGCGAAAAAATACCCCCGGGGAGTATAAGGGAGATACGGCTATGAGCACAGGGGAGTGCCAGTGTCGGCACAAAGAGACGCCGCGCGACGATGAGTTCCAGGCGAGCCTGCAACGTCGACTGAACCGGGCCATTGGGCAGCTTGGCGGCGTAAAAGCCATGATTGACGACAACCGCTACTGCGGCGACGTGCTGCTGCAGCTAGCCGCAGCCGAGCGGGCCGTGCATCGCGTGAGCGAACTTATTCTTGAAAACCATCTGCACACGTGCGTGGTCGAACAGGTGCGCGAGGGCAACGAAGCAATCATCGACGAGGCGATGGGCCTCATCCGAAAGTTCGGAGGCCGCTGATGGCTGCGGCAACTCAGAAATTCGACGTAACGGGTATGACATGCGCGGCCTGCTCGACGCGGGTGGAAAAGGTGACATCCGAGGTGCCCGGCGTGCAGAAAGCAGTTGTGAACCTGCTGAAGAACAGCATGGAGGTCGAATATGACGGTAATCCTGGGACTATCGGCGCTATAAGCGCGGCGGTGGATAAAGCAGGGTACGGCGCGATTCCGCGTCAAGAAGATGCGCAGGCATTTCAAGCCGCTGCACCAACATCAGCAATGGCCGCTGCTCCGAACGCGGCTGCGAAAGAGGCGCAAACGGTGCGCATGCGCCTCATCGTGAGCTTCATTTTCGCTATACCTCTCTTCTATCTGAGTATGGGTCACATGTGGGGTTGGCCTTTGCCGCCATTCTTCATGGGCCGCGAGGCCATGATGACGATAGCCCTCACGGAACTTCTGCTCTGCATTCCCATTGTGTTCGTGAACTTCAAGTTTTTTCGAAACGGCTTCAAAGGGCTTGTCCACGGAGCCCCCAACATGGATACGCTCGTAGCGCTCGGCGCGGCGGCGTCGCTGCTCTACAGCATCGCGGGACTCTATCGAATGGGTATCGGTTTGGGCACAGGCGATCTGGATATGGCCCACCACGCTTCGATGGACCTGTACTTCGAGGGTGCGGGCATGATTCTCACGCTCATCACGTTAGGCAAGTATTTCGAGGCACGCTCGAAGGGCCGCACGACCGACGCTATTACGTCGCTTATGGATCTTGCGCCCAAGACGGCCACGTTGGCGGACGATGACGGCTCCGAGCGCGAGGTGCCCGTCGAGAATGTGCAAGTGGGCGACATTTTGGTCGTACGTGCTGGACAGGGCATACCCGTTGACGGCGTCATTGTCGAGGGAACGGGCGTTGTCGACGAGTCGGCGCTTACGGGCGAGAGCGTTCCGGTCGACAAGGTCGCAGGCGATGCGGTCACCGGCGCTACGGTGAACACGGCGGGCTATTTCAAAATGCGGGCCGAGCGTGTGGGCGACGATACCGCCATTGCGCGCATTATTCGCCTCGTCGACGATGCGACGAGCTCGAAGGCGCCCATCCAACGCCTGGCCGATCGCATCAGCTCGGTGTTTGTGCCCATCGTCATAGTCATTGCCGTCGTCGTGTTCGTCGCATGGCTCGTATTAACGGGCATGGATGTGTCGAAAGCCGTGGTGCATGGCATTTCGGTGCTCGTGATCAGCTGTCCCTGTGCGCTCGGGCTTGCGACGCCGACCGCTATCATGGTAGGCACGGGGCGCGGCGCTAAGCAAGGGATCCTCATAAAGAGTGCCGAGGCGCTTGAGAACGCCCACGACATAGCTACCGTGGTGCTCGACAAGACGGGCACCATCACGAATGGCGTGCCCCAGGTAACCGACGTCATCGCCGCCGAGGGAATGGAGGAGGGCGACTTGCTCATGCTGGCCTACGGCATCGAGAAGAAAAGCGAGCACCCGCTCGCGCGGGCGATCTGCGATTACGCACAGCAGCGGGGAAGCGACCAGCTGCCCGTAAAGGACTTTCACCAGGTCCCTGGGCGGGGGCTTACCGGCGTGACCGAGGGTGCCGAGGCGCTTGCCGGCAACGCAGCCATGATGAGCGACGCGGGCATTGCATTAGGTCAACTAGCCGCGCGCGCCGATGCGCTCGCGCAGCAGGGCAAGACGCCGCTCTTCTTTGCCTGGGGCGGTCAACTGCTTGGCGTTATTGCGGTTGCCGATCAGGTGAAGCCTACGAGCGAGCGCGCTGTGAACGAGCTACGTGCGCTTGGCGTGCGCACGGTCATGCTCACGGGCGACAACGAGCGCACCGCCGCCGCCATACAGCAGCAGGTTGGCGTCGACCAAGTCGTTGCAGGAGTTCTGCCCGATGGCAAGGATGCCCAGATCCAGCTGCTTGCCACTGATGGGAAAGTCGCCATGGTGGGCGATGGCGTGAATGACGCGCCAGCGCTCGCGCGCGCAGATGTGGGCATCGCCATTGGTGCAGGTACCGACGTGGCTATTGAGAGCGCAGACATGGTGCTTGTGCGCAACGATCTCATGGATGTGGCGGCAGGCATCCAACTGTCGCGCTCTACGATGCGAAATATCAAGCAGAACCTGTTTTGGGCGCTGTTCTACAACGTTTTGTGCATACCCGTCGCAGCGGGTGTACTGTCGGGGGTGGGCGTGACGCTCACGCCCGATATCGCTGCCGCTGCTATGAGCCTGAGCAGTATCTTTGTCGTCACCAACGCGCTGCGCCTGCGCGCGTGGAAACCGAAATGGGCTACAGCGGCGCCAAGCGCCGGGAAAGGGGAGTAACCATGAGCCTGTTCAGCAAGAAAGAAACCGTGAAGCTCGATGTGACGGGCATGCACTGCCAGAAGTGCGTTGCTCGCGTTACCGCGGCACTCGAGGGCGTCGAGGGCGTCACAGGGGTGACCGTCGACCTCGATGGCGCCTCGGCCGTGGTCGAGGGTCACAGCATCGACACGACTCAGCTGATAACCGCTGTTGAGGCCATTGAATTTGGCGCGAAAATAGCCGACTAGTCAGGCCTTATGCGTCTTCGATACATTTTCGCTCGGATGAGTTTTGCCCCTGGGGCAAAACTCATTTGAGGGACGGTTTTCGAGCCATCGGGTTGACCTGCGAAATGAGTCGTGCCCCAGGGGCGAAACTCATTTCGCGTGAAGATAAGCTGACCGCTTAGGCCTCCTGGTCCATTTTTGCAGTACAATTACTACTCCTGCATTCAATAACGGGAGGCTCAACATGGCTCGAACGCAAACGACATCATCCGTGCTCCTCGTGGCATTGCTGCTCGCTTTTGTATGCATGATGCCTTCGCTCGCTTATGCAGTCGATGCTCAGCTGGCTGCTGGCAGCGTGACGGTCGGCATCGAAGAAGAAATCCAATCAAGTCCCAACATCGAATACCGATTGCTCGCAAACGGCAAGGGCGCGTGGAAATCCGATGGCGCTGCGAGCGTCATTCCGAATGGCCAGAGCGCAACAAAGGTTCAGATAAAGCTTGGCGACGGGCAGATGGGGTCTGTCCAGTACAAAGCATACGTTAATG
Source organism: uncultured Coriobacteriaceae bacterium (assembly GCA_902796815.1). Lineage (GTDB taxonomy): Bacteria > Actinomycetota > Coriobacteriia > Coriobacteriales > Eggerthellaceae > UBA9715. Next base: position 7,815 of record CADBQL010000209.1, read on the forward strand.
GTTTTGGCTGGCAGGGACTGAGGGCAAACGGAAGGTCTGCCGGTTCGTCTACCGCCAGCTCCAAATCCGTGAGTGCTGTTCGCATTGCCCTTACGGGAAAGGTTTCGCAGCTCTATGACGTGATTTACAAGGCCAAAAACGCCGATGGATCTTGGGGGCCTTGGCTCAAGAACGGCAAAACTGCAGGAGTGAAGAACGGGACGCTCACGGGTCTGCGCATCAAACTCCGCGCAAAAGCGAAGAAAACCGCATCAGGAGCGGGTATTGTCGACATAAACTATCGAGCCAAGCTCAAAAATGCACGTTGGCAACCATGGGTGAGCAATTATGCGGGTGCGGGCAAGGTTTCGAAAACCGCGCGTATTCAGGCTTTGCGTATGAAGCTCGATGCGGGCGCTTATGGCGGCCACGTGCAATATCGCATACGCTTGGCGGGCGGAGAGTGGCTCCCGTGGAAAACGGATGGCGCTTCGACAGGCGAGTACAACAGTATAGAAGCGATTCAGATTAAGCTGACGGGCTCGATTTCCAAGAAATACGATATCGTGTACCGCACGTACGTTAACGGGGTGGGTTGGCAGTCTCGTGTGAGCAACGGCACGACGGCAGGGACGAGCGAAGGTCGTCGTATCAAGGCTGTCCAGATCAAGGTTGTGAGCAAAGCAAAGCGCTCAGGGTGGTTCGGCAGTGGAAAATCCTGGTCGTATTACCAGAACGGCACTTTGCTCAAGTCGCGCTGGCTTAGCACGACTGAGTCACCTATTAATGTTATGACCGTACGTTCGAAGCGCTACTGGCTCGATGCGAATGGCAAGCTCGCTGTCGCCCGCATAGTGGATCCGAGCACGAAGCTCGATGCCGCGTCTGGAAAGGCGTATTACGCTTCGGATTGGGGTTACATCAGAGGCGGCGTCAAGCTCAGCACGTCGAAGGGTATAGCGCTCGTCGGGAGAGATGGCGTGGTCCTCTCGCGGACCGGTTGGTTTGAGACAGCGATTTTCGACGATGTCAACAAGCGCTATTACCTGAAGAGCGCCGGTTCGTTCTCGGTTGTCAAGACCGGTTTCTTCAAGGTGGCAGGCAAGACTTATTATGCAGTTCCGAACAGGGGCTATATCCTTCGGGATGCCACGAAGCTGATAGGCGGGACCTGGTATGTAGCCGACAGCGCAGGCGTTTTGAAGAAACTCACATCAGCCGATTCTCTTGTCGAGCGCTATGTAAGCTGGGCTATTGGCATCGCGCAAGATAACAGCCATGGGTATACCCAGGATTTGTCGGGTCGTTGGGGTCCGGATTACGATTGCTCTTCGCTGGTCATTTCTTCGCTTATGAGCGTAGGTTTACCTGTAGGCGCTGCTACGTATACGGGCAACATGAAAAGCGAGCTCACGGCGCGCGGTTGGGTTTGGCACACGAATATGTCGACGATTCGACGTGGCGATATCCTGCTCGTTCATAAGGTGGGTGGACGCCAGCATACCGAGATTTACCTGGGTGGCGGCAGGACTGTTGGCGCCCATAGCTCCGAAACGGGTGGCATTTATGGTGTGACAGGCGACCAAACTGGCGACGAGATCAACGTCGGTCCCTACTACAGCATCTGGCAAGGCTATCTGCGTTTGGGACGCTAGGCGCTCACGGTGCGATGGTGGCAGCTGCGTCCCGCAGGCATGACTCATCGTTTGGCGATGAGCTCGTCGAGGACGCGCTCGAGATCATACGAAAGGCGCAAGCGCGGAATTGCAAGGTCGGAGTGAGCTAAGGCGTCGGCGCGTTTCAGGATGCATAACGACCTGAACAGCTCCGTGTCGCCTCCCAGCTTTTCGATTGCCGAGAGTACGCCTTCCGGCGTGGCTTCGATTGCGGTGTCGTGCATTTTTACGAGCAATATGATTTGCTCGGCAAGCGACGGTTCCACACGAAACCGTTCCATGACATTGCGTGCGAGCGCGACGCTGAGTCTCGCATGGCCTTTGAAATGCGCCCGTTTGCCTTCCATAAAGCAAGCAGCTGGTTTTCCGATGTCGTGTAGCAGAGCCGCCCAACGTGCGAGCGGCGTGGCGGGGCTGTACTGTACGACCCAGGCTATGTGTTCCCATACGTCATATATATGATAGGGCGTATGCTGGTCGAAGTTGCGACATGCGGCGACTTCGGGCAGGGCAGCCACGAGCACGTCAACGGTTTCCGTGAGCGCATCATGAACGAAGCTGCCATACAGCAAATCCTCAACTGCCTTGCCGACGCGTTCAGCGGGTTCGTGCGCAAGGCGTACTTTGTGTGACGTCATCATCTGCAGCGTCTCTGGCTCGATGGCGCATCCGAATCGCGAAACGAGGAGGCATCCACGCAGTATCTGCACCGGGTCATTCCAGAAAAGCTCATGCGCATCACCGCGCGTCTGGACAGACAAGCGCATCGAAGTCGTCGCAACCGATGGCATTTCGACCGCGCACCAGGCTTCGAACGGGGCTTTCCCCAGCGCGGCTACGGCCTCGTCAATCGAGCGCGTCGGCAGCTCGGGACGAACCATCCTTTGTGCGCCTTCGTGTTTCAACCATTCTCCTTTGCGACGGGATGCTGAATTAAATGGACCGTTGCTCGAACGAGCTGTCCTTTCCTATACGAAACCGCTTTTTCGCTAATTGTATCCCTTTCCGTTTTGGTTAACGCGACAGCGATTGGACTTGGTATAAAAGGACTAGCAAAATAATTGCGACTCGCAAATCGGCAAGATGGTGGCCTCGTTGATTCGATGCGTGTTGCTCAGCTCTGCGGGGTTGCGCGGTTTAGTCGGCCAGTCGGTCTGCGTGCCGCAACGTGTAACGATATGTCGAGTTGTTGTTAGTGGATGAAGGAGCTAGCATTTTGTTCGCTGCTATAGCAAGTGTGCTGCAGGTTATCGTTGACCCGTGCTACGCGCTTACGGGTAACTGGTGGCTTGCCATCTTATTGTTTACGCTGATTACCAAAGTGATATTAATTCCGATGTCGCTTTGGGTGCAGTGGAATTCCCTCAAGATGGTTCAGATTATGCCTGCGGTCAATCGTCTCAAGGTCAAGTTTTTTGGCGATCGCGAAACCATTGGCGAGCGCCAAAATCAAATGAATAAGGAAAAAGGCTATCATCCGCTCCTCTCTCTCATTCCGCTTGCCATCCAGATAATCATCCTGTTCGGTCTCGTGGATGTTGTTCACTCCATCACTGATTCGGGGACGCCTGGTACGGAGTTTCTCGGGCTTGTGCCCGTTGAAGACGGTGGCCTCTCGTGGATTATGCCCGCGTTGGCTGGCTTATCGGCAGTTGCGCTGGGGTTCGCGCAGAATCGCATCAACCCTTTGCAGCGTGAGCAATCGCGTGCCGAAAAAAACATGACGAACGGAATTTCCATCGCATTGTCGCTCGTGCTCGGCGTTTTTGTAGCTGCCGGTATGGCGTTTTACTGGATATGCTCCAATCTTTCGGCCATATTGATCCAGGCGCTCATGAACGTGCTGATGCCGCCGAAGAAATACATCGACTATAAGGATTTGGCAGCAAGCCGGGCCGAGCTCGCCGAGCTGGAATCGCTCGAGGGCGAGCGCAAGAAATGGTATGAGCGCGATCCGCTCGCAAAGCGCGAAAAGGCTGATTACAAGCGCTTCTTCAACATTGTGGGAAAACACATCGTGTTCTATTCCGAGGGCTCGGGGTTCTACAAATACTTCAAGGGTGCCATCGCATATCTGCTCGAGCATTCTGACGTTACGATTCATTATGTGACGAACGATCCCGATGACCAGGTGTTCGAGCTTGCGAAAGCACAGCCGCGCATCCGTCCTTACTATATAGGTATACAGCGCACGATCACGCTTATGATGAAAATGGATGCCGATGTCGTTGTCACGACGCTCGAAGACCTTGACACCGCTTATCTCAAGCGTTCGTACGTGCGTAAGGACATCGAGTACGTGTTTATGTTTCATCACATGATGTCGTGCCACTTGACGCCAACGCGCACGGCATACGACCATTACGATACGCTTTTGTGTGTGGGCCCGCATCAGGTTGCTGAGGTGCGTGCAGCCGAAAAGCGCTACGGGTTGCCCGCAAAAACCCTTGTCGAGGCAGGCTATGACTTACTTGACGAGGAGATTAGCGCATACGCGAAGCTTGAAGCTTCCATGCAAGGCGACGGTCGTGTGCCAGTCGTGCTCATTGCCCCATCGTGGCAGGAGGGCAATTTGCTCGATTCCTGCTTTGACGACCTAGCTGCAAGTTTGCTCGACCGCGGTTGGAAGGTTGTAGTGCGTCCGCATCCCGAATATACGAAACGCTATCGTGCGCGATGGGAGGCCTTGCAGGCACGATATGCATCTCGCAGCGAAGAAGAGCTGTTCTTCGAGCGCGATTTTTCATCGAACAAAACGATTTGGACCTCCGATATCCTGGTTACCGATTGGTCTTCGGTGGCTTGTGAGTTCTCGTTCTCGACGCTCAAGCCCTGCATTTTCTTGGATACTCCTATGAAAGTTGGAAACCCCGAATGGCGTGATTTAGGGATAGAGCCGACTGATATCACTTTGCGCAACCAAATCGGAGTCTCGTTCGATCCAGCCAGCGCATCTCATATCGGCGAAACGGTGGCCGATATGCTTGCCAGCAGCGATGAATGGCGCATGTCGATTGCGGCTGTTCGTGAGGGTTTTATCTATAACTGCGGTCATGGCGCTGAAGTGAGCGGAGAATATCTCTTGTCTTCGATACTGCGCAAACAAGCTAACCGATAGAGGGTAGCAGCACGGAATATGGCGTTGATTGCCTGGCGTTTATCCGAATAAACCCGAACAAGTAAGTTGTCGAATATCGCCAGCCTCAAAAATCGATTTGTGGAGGGATTGCGCAGAAGCGCGCCCGCGGAAGATTTCCCTTGACCCGCGGGGCCCGGGAGGGGTAGTATACCTACTTGCCGC
>CADBQL010000210.1 GCA_902796815.1 uncultured Coriobacteriaceae bacterium
ACGACATGTACTCGTACGGATACGCATCTTTCCATTGGGCCGCCTTGACGACGCCGAATTTATCCGGTTCTGGCGTAACGCTCGCCTCCTGCACGTTCGGCGTCGGATTGCCGTACACATTCGTGTTCGCTTTCGGCGCGCATGCAGCAATGCCGACAACCAAAGCCACGATGGCCACTGAGCACACCGTTATTTGGAGTTTTTTGCTTTTCATGGCAAGCCCCTCCCTCTTTGAAGCTGAACCTAGTTGTTAATATTCTAAAGACCTGATGACAATGCGAAAAGATACACTTCATCTAAAAAAAATCATGACACTTTTTCGCCAACCAGTTGCGTATATTGTTGGAAATACAACGGACATTTTCGTACAGCTCACTACGATAGGTACACACGGGAAGAACGCCATTGACGAGAGACTCATCATGCCTTTAATCGACAGAAACAGCCCCGAACCTTATTACCTCCAGGTATACAACCAGATATCCCACGGCATCGAAAACGGGGTGTATCCTGCAGGAAAAAAGCTTCCTTCGATACGGAAGTGTGCACGCGAACTCGACGTCTCGAACACGACAATAGAGCTCGCGTATCAAAAGCTCACCGAAGAGGGTTACGTGCAAGCGAAGCGTGGGAGCGGCTACACGATCTGCGATATTGGCTCAAGTCTGACAAATCCCGCAAGCCGGTTTTCTCCAGAGTATCGGACGGCTCTGCACGAGCTTGAAAGAAACCAGACCGCACACGAAGACTCTCTCGACATCGCTTATGATTTCGCATACGACACCATTGACCCGACGGTATTCCCCCTCACTTCGTGGGCCCGCATTTCGCGCGAAGTGTTTTTCGCCCAGGGAGCAAAACGCGCCTGCCACTACAACGACCGTCAAGGATTGGCAAAGTTCCGCAAACAGATAGCACAGTACGTCAGCGGTGAATTCGGACTTTCCTGTTCTCCCGAACAGGTACTCGTCATGCCGACGACGCGCGATTTGGTGTACTCGATTGCCTCGCTGTTCGAAGCGAACGAGACCGTCGTAGCAATCGAAGACCCCGGTTACGATGAAGTGGCCAACATGCTCTCTTCCCGAGGATTTAGCATTACAACCATTCCAGTGTTTCCTGCTCCGAAATGGGAGGCAATCGAGCGAGCCATCGAAGGTGCTCGCATCGTCTTTACGACACCCGGTTGTCAGTTTCCCACTAATGCCGTAATGCCCGACGAGATTAAACGGAAGCTTGTGAGTTGGGCGCAGGAAAACAACGCCTACCTCATCGACGACGAATACGGCTGGGAATTCCAATCGGGAATAGCGCGCTCGCCCTTGCTCGCCGCGCTCGATCAATCAGGAAGGGTCATCACAATCGGCACGTTTTCGAACTCGTTCTCGCCCGCCATCAGCCTATCGTATGCTATCTTGCCGCCACAGCTCATGATTGAATGGCGCGAAAACGCACGTGATTCCCATCCACAAGTCCCCTGGCAGACGCAAGCTGCAATGGCAATGTTCATGGAAGAGGACATGTGGCGTGCGCACATCCGCAAGGCTCGCACGACGATGGCACGCAAACGAACAGCTCTCGTAGACGCAATTGGAGCGTGTTTCGGTGATTCCGTCGATATGCTCGTCGGCCCTTCGAGCCTCTTCGTCCTCGTGCGACTTCACGATGGTCGTGGTGAAGAGAAACTCCTCGAGACCGCCGAGCAAGTCGGCGTGCAGGTCTATCCCACAAACCGCTACTGGCGCGCGGCAAAGCCTCACGATTGGCGTTACATACTAATCGGCTATGCAAGCATCGCCGAGAAAGCCATCGCGCCGGGCATTCAGGCTCTCGCCCAGGCTTGGGGCATCGACCAGCCCACGAGATAACGCAAGGCACGGGTGACCCGCTCTAAGCAAGGGTCCCGCCTTTTTCCCGTTCTAGTCTCGCGATTTCTTGGCGATGGCTTCTTCGAGCAAGGCCATCTGGGCTTCAGTCTTCTTAAGCCCGCGCACAACCATGACCACATACACGAGAAGAACGACCCACACGATTGCATATGCGGCAATGATGAACGGCGCGGATGGGATGACTGTACTATATATATCAGTAAGAATCGGGTTCATGCTTTCCTCCATTCCGCCACCGACGTTGGTGGCGCATATCATAATAAGAATGCAAACAGCAGAGAAACTCATTACGCAGCAGAAAAGGGGCATCCTTACCGGCTGCGTTTCCTCAGGATGGACGCCTCCCTAATCTTCCATCTGCTCCTTGAGGGCCTGTACGCGCTCGGCCAAACGCGCTTCGCGAAACCTCAGACGATACAGACCATAACCTACGAGCATCATGCCGAGCATAATCACGACGACCGTGGCGGCCATGTCGGGGGCCATACCGCCTTCGCGCGTGATAACCGGGTGCACGCTCGAGGGGATAAGACGCGTGATCATGAAGCAAATTGGCACATCGACGAGGGCAATTACGCTGATGACGCTTGCATATGTCGCACGACGTTCAGGATCGTCAACAGCATTTCGCATGACAAAATACGCGATGACGATGAGCATGAGGATGAGATACGTCGTCAGTCGCGGCTCCCAAGTCCACCACACGCCCCACTCGAAGCGTGTCCAGAGGTCGCCCGTAATCATCGTAAAAACCACGAACAGCAACGCGATTTCCATCGCGACCCGCGAACAGGTATCGAAACGCTGCTCGCGCGTGGTCAGAAAACGCACGCCGTAGTATGCGCCAAACGCGAGCGCAATAAACGACACGATGGCAACCGGCATGTGGAAATAGAAAATCTTTTGGCTGAGCAGCTGCTGGTGCGACACCATCACACCACCCACAAGCTCAGGCGCATCGAGGGCAGCCCCATTCACCGGCGCAGCGAACAAAAACGCCATCAAAAACCCAGCCGTCGTGAGCGCGGCTCCCGCTGCGAGCGCCGGCACGGCCAACTTGTCGGGCCATTGTCCTGCTTCGGGAACGTTCACTTTCCTTTGAGCCATACGCATCGTTTCCTTTCGCTCTTTCATCCGTTCGCATACCATGCCAAGGGCCTTATCGCAATCACTCCCCGCAATGAGTCATGCCCCTGGGGCAAGACTCATCCCCGAGCGCAGCCTGCCCGCAGTAAGTCGCGCCCCAGGGGCGAAACTCATTCCGGCTGCCTCGACCAACGGGCATCGCACCGCGCTGGCCAGCCCAATGAGTCACGCCCCAGGGGCGAAACTCATTGCTGGGGCACGCCCCGCCACCAACAGACCCAGCCCGCCCATCAAGCCCCGACGACAAAGTCGTAGAGCACCCAGCAGACGAGCAGCATCACCACGTCATAACCACACGCGAGAACGAGCGGCATGACGAAGAAATCCATCCAGAATTCCGTACCTGCGATAGCGGCCGTCGTGGCCGTGACACAAGCGTAAAGCAGCGGATAAATGAGCGGAATGAACAACACTGCAAGCATCACGTCACGACTGCGCGTGTTCATCGTGATGGTCGAGAGCATCGTGCCGATACCCGCCATACCAACCGTGCCCACGACCAGAGGCGCGACAATCGCCAAAAACGTCGGAGCGACCGGCTCGCCTGACATGAAGAAGAAATAGAACAGCGGCACGGCTATCACCTCGACCGCAAGCATAAACAGTATGTTTGCGGTCGCTTTCGCAAGGAACACCACGGAGCGATCGAGCGGCACGAGCAGAATTCCCTCCATGCAGCCCTGTTCTTTTTCATGGGCGAAAGATCTGCCGAGACCGAGAAGCGACGTGAAGACGATGAGCACCCACAAAAGCCCGCCGCCCATCTTCATGACATCTATACCGTTGGCCGTGAGTGCGAGCGCCGCACCGTACACGATGATTACGAGCAGCGCGTAAATGCCCATTGACGTGAGCATTTCGCGCGTGCGGAACTCCTGGCGGATGTCTTTGGCAAGCAGTGTTTTGTACTGGGTGAACGTCGAAGGTCGGCCCATCTTTACGCCACCACCCTGAGGAGAGAAACGCGCGCGCCGCCCCGATGACTCGACCCCAGCATGCTGACGCCGCAAGCCGTCAGCTGAATCGGCAATGAATTCGCAGAGCGTCCCCAACAGCCCATCACGCCACCCCCATGCCGACGGTGTCGCGATACAGCGCCGAGAAATCGGCGAAATCAAGATCGTCTTTTCGCGCGTAGGTCACGATGCGACCACGTGCGAGCACGAGCGCGTGCGTGCACATGGCAAAGCCTTTCGCCAGGTCATGGCTCACCATGACGAACGTGCGGTTGCCGCGCACCGATTCGATCAGCTCGTCGAAAATGTCAACCGCATGCGGATCGAGCCCCGAATATGGCTCATCTAGGAACACGACCTTGGGATCGTGCACGAGGGCGCGCGCAATCGAAATGCGTTGCGTCATCCCACGTGAGAACGTGCGCACCTGGTCAAGTCGCCTATGCGAAAGCCCCACGGCATCGAGCAGCTCGGATACGCGCGCCTGAGGGTCAGCGACACCATAGAGCCGCGCGTAAAGCATGAGGTTTTCCTCAGCCGTCAAATCGGGATAGAGCATCGACTGGTGCGAGATCAAACCGATGAGCCCACGCGCCTCGTCTGGGTTTTCGCGCAGGTCGACACCGCAAATATACGCTTCGCCCGCACTCGGTCGCGCGAGCGTCGAGAGTACGCGCAACAGCGTGGTCTTCCCCGCGCCATTCGGGCCGAAAATCGAGAGAAACGCCCCTTCGGGCAGCTCGAAAGATACCTCGTCGACTGCCTTGCGCGTTCCGAACGCCTTGGTGATACCCAGCGCCCTGATGGCCATCTCATCGGGATCGCTTGTAGGATTCGTATGCTTCTCGCCACGCGCCAAATTAACACCCGGTCCCTTCGTCTTGCGCATGTGCGTCTGCAGCGCGCTCGCGCCTGCAACTTGCATCCGATTCAAAAGCGCCCTCATCCGAAGGCACGCGCTTCCTACCTGCGCCACGCGGTCCCACAAGCGCGAACAACGTACCGATCATCAGCATGCCAAAGCCAATCCACACGAATGTGATGAACGGGTTCACGCGCACATCAAGCGAGAAATCGC
>CADBQL010000211.1 GCA_902796815.1 uncultured Coriobacteriaceae bacterium
CGTACGATGCAGACCGGGTTCGGCAATGTAGTTACGATTGCACGTCGAGCTGATGGCGGAAACATCACCGATATGCTCGATCATCGTCGCAAACGCGAGCGGCATGATCGTGACGATGGCGGTCACAGCCAAACCAGCGTCGAACTGCGGACCGACGATTCCGAACACGGTGTTTTCCCACAAAACGGGAAGACCAATCCAATCCGCCTTGGCCACGCCCGAAAAGTCAACCTGTCCCATGACGATAGCGCACACGTACGACACGATAACGCCCATCAGGATCGGTATGACCTTGATCATGCCACGGCCCCAGATATTGCACACGATTATTGTAGCGATGGCGACGAGGGCAATAATCCAGTTCGTGGAGCAATTCTCAATGGCCGAGCTCGAAAGGATAAGCCCGATGGCAATCACAATCGGACCGGTGACGACCGGCGGGAAATAACGCATGACACGATCGGCGCCAAACGCCTTGAACAGGGCCGAGAGCACGGGGTACAGAAGCCCCGCGCACGCCACGCCTAGACACGCATACGGCAAGAGCTCGGGATGAAACGACGACGGATCGGCGGGGTTTCCCGCAATCGTCAGATAGCCCGCTATGAACGCAAATGACGAACCTAAAAACGCCGGGACTTTTCCCCTGGTAAGGCAATGAAACAACAGTGTGCCGAGGCCTGCGAACAAAAGCGTGGCCTGCACCGAAAGCCCCGTGAGCACCGGCACCAGAATCGTTGCACCAAACATCGCGAACATGTGCTGGAAACCAAAGAGCACCATCCTCGGCTTTCCCAGCGTTCTCGCGTCGTAAACGGCTCCCATCTGGTCTTCTGCCCCCATAGTGGGGACTTCGCGCTCGGCCATGCACAATCCTTTCCGCAGCGCTGGCGGACTGCCAAACCCTTTAGCCTAGGGCCCGCCGTCTCAGTTCATCGTTCTTTTCGGAACGTCCATCCATATCTCCGCAGTAATGAGCCGTTTTGCCCTGGGTAAGCATCGACTGGCATCGCCTCCATACCCATGCGCAAAATCTGGTGGAAAGCTCCTTGCATGATTATAATGTACGCAGCCCTTTTGAAAGGAAGGATTTACAATGAGTACCGTGCACGTCTTTGATCACCCCCTCATCGCTGACAAGCTCACGCGCATGCGCCGCGCCGAAACGTCATCGCAGGATTTCCGAACGCTCCTTCGCGAGATTTCGCTGCTTATGGGCTACGAAGTCACCCGCGACTTCGAAATGACCACTGGCACGTTCGAGACGCCGATTTGCTCGGGAGAGTTTCCAGTCTTGAAGGACAACTTCGTCACAATCGTGCCAATTCTGCGTGCGGGGCTCGGCATGGTCGACGGCATGCTCGAGCTTATGCCGTTCGCACACGTCGGACACATTGGCATGGCCCGCGATGAGGAAACGCACGAGCCGGTCGAGTACTACTACAAAATGCCCAAGAACGTCGAGAAATCCACGATTGTCGTTGTCGACCCGATGCTCGCAACCGGCGGCAGCGCAATAGATGCCATCAACAGCCTCAAAACTCGCGGCTGTAAAAACATTCGCCTCATGAACCTCGTCGCCGCTCCCGAAGGCGTTAAGCGAGTACAGGAAAGCCATCCTGACGTAGATATTTATGTCGCCGCCATAGATGAGCGCCTCAACGACAAGGCCTACATCGTCCCCGGCCTCGGCGATGCCGGCGACCGCATCTTCGGCACGAACTAGCAAGCAAATGAGTCACGCCCCAGGGGCGAGACTCATTCTCCGCACGCGAGCGCAGGCCCGAAGGCCAAGATGGGGTGCCTGAACACCCCGCAGCGTGCGAGCGGTGCGCCGTCCGTCAGGACGGCGCAACTTTATATGCCGAGGGTTTTCTTTAAGAGCGAAACGCGGCGGCGCGAAACGGGAATCTTTTCGTCAACGCCGTTGAGCGTGAGCAGCAACGTGCCACCGGAAACAGGTTCGACTTCTTCGACCATTGAGAGGTTGACCAGGTAACCGCGGTGTACGCGGAAGAACCCGTGGCCTTCGAGGCGCTTCTCGAGCTGCGCGAGGCTGACCGTGGAAAAAAAGCGGTCGGTATCGGTCTGAAGATATGCGTAATCGTCACGCGCCATGACAAAGCGGATTTTCTCGATGCTTATCAGGATTTTCTTTCCGCCTTTTTCGACCGAAATGCGCTCGGATCGCTGAGCTTGCATATGGAGGGCGACGCTATCGCGTACGCGGGCGATGGCATGAGCAAGTCGATCGGTCTCGACGGGTTTTACCAGATAATCAAGCGCGTTGACCTTGAACGCTTCGAGCGCGTATTCGCTATAGGCAGTCACAAATACGACGGCAGGGGGGAATTTGAGCGTCTGCAATCCTTCGGCCAGCTTCAGACCGTTGGCTTCGGGCATGTTCACATCGAGAAACATGACATCACAGGGGTGCTCTTTTAGTTTTTCGATTGCCTCACGAACACTTGCAGCCTCAGCTACTACTTCCGTCTGTCCGAGTTCATCGAGCAGGAACCTGAGTTCTGACCGTGCCGGGGCTTCGTCATCGACGATCATTGCCTTAAGCACTGCGCATCCCTCCCCCCACCTATTTCATAGGTAATCAGTCTACTTTGCCAAACTGCCGTTTGCGGCAAGATAGAAGCCGTTAACAACCAAAAATATACCGCTTATCCCAAAATTGTGCAAGTTGCGAGCAACAAACGAGACAGCACTGCAAGACGCTTAGCGAAAAAGCACAGTCACGTTTTTGGCATAGCACGCAGATGAGAGCGCGTTTCCTTAACAAAAGCGGCACGCCAAAGGGACGGCTCGCGCCTCTGTGGCACGAGTCACGCCCTGGGGCGTGACTCACTCGAGATTGAGCTCCATAAGACGCGCAATCGTGCGCACGTAGATTGCAAACGCCTGCTTGAGCAAGTCTTCGCGAATCCCTTCGTCGGGGCCATGCATGCTACCAACCCAATCGGGCTTCGTTTCCCAAGGCTTTTCGGGCCCAAAGCTCACGCCTGTCGAAAACACGCGCGCATACGTGCCGCCTTTCATCGTGAACGGCTTCGCATCCTCCCCCGTCGCCTGGTTGTAAGCCAAAAGCAATGCCTGAACAGCTGGCGAGTCAGGATCCATCAAGAACGGCTCTTTGTCGTGCTGCATCTCGAACGTCGCACCGCACGATGCCGCGCACGCCTGAACGCGCTGCTCGATCTGCTTCGCAGCAGTTGTCGTCGGATAGCGAAAATCGATTGTGAGCAGCATCCGCCCCTCTTCGAAACGGATCGTCCCCCCAACGCAGGTCAAATCGCCAAAGTGCTCATCGTGCGCCTGAACCCCTAAGCCCGAACCGTCATAGCTTGACGTAACCGTGCGCACGAGTTGGAGAAACGCCCTCTCATCATCAGCGAGCCGCACGCTGCGCAGAAGGTACGCGCATAGCAGGTCAATTGCATTGCGACCGAGCTCGGGCGTTGAAGCATGGGCGGATTTTCCCCGGGCGTTGACGATCACGGATTCGCCTTCGACCGAAAGCGAAATGCCTGTGGAAGATATCGCCAGGTCCTGAGCTGAATCCATCAGCGCATCGCCGCGCACACGAGCCCATGCCGTGCCAGGCACGGCATTGACGGCTACGCCTCCTTCAATCGCCTCGATTGCGCCACAGACTTCGAACGACCCTGTCCCGCTCGATAGCGCAACCTCCCCGCACGCTCCCCTGCCGCCAAGCGGTGCGCTTGCGAGCACGCCGCTGCAGATGCCCGCCTCGCCATAACACACGGGAAATTCCGCATCGGGAGTAAACAAAAAGGCAGGATCCGCGTAATGCGCCCGATAAAAGGCGATATCTTTCATATTTGTCTCTTCGTTGGCGCCAAAAAGCACGCGGATGGTATAGGGCAGCCGCACGCCTCGGTCATGCCAAAAGTTGACCGCATGCAAGGCCGTGGCCAGCGGACCTTTGTCATCTGCCACGCCGCGGCCGAGCAAGAAGCCATCTTTTTTGGTAACGTCGTAAGGCTCGAACGACCAGCCTGGCCCCGCTGGCACGACGTCCACATGCCCGATGATGCCGATCTGCGTCGCCCGCTCGCCGTGCAGGTCGGCATATCCCACATAGCCATCACAATCGTGAGCGTCAAGCCCCATGCGCTCGGCTATCGAGAGCGCCCCGTCGAGCGCCTTGCGCGGCCCGGGCCCATACGGCGCGTTCGGGGCAGCTGCATCGAGGTCCTCAACGCTCGGCACCTGCACAAGTGTGCGTATATCTGCGATTACGTTTTCCCAGTTCGCATCGATGTAAGCATCAATCGCCGCTTGCAGCTCGTCGTTCATGAGCCATCCCTTCCTCTTTCGAGAATGCTCAAAGTCAATCCTTCATGCATTTTGGGCGTCCCCCGAAATGCATAGCGGCCATTGTACTCCTGCGCAAGTCACAAGTCACGACCAGCCCGGCTATCGAAGGCCATGATGGATTATGCTTCAGAGTTGCCATTCACAGGAGTCCGCACGTCCCGCAAAACCCCAGGTGAGAACGCGCATCGGCTTGTCCTCGTAGCTTTAGAATATTTAAATTTGTGTCTGCGGAATCGCCGATGTCGCGCCCTCACCTTGGGTTTTGCTTTGGAATCCCGCTGGCACGGTGAACTGCAACACGTAAGAGCCTCAATTCATCCCTGACCATCCTTTGCCACTTCAATTTAGTGTTAAAATTTGCCAAAAACAGCACGATGCAATTGGTGCAATATGACTCATTCGGAAAAACGAGAACTATTTGTCACACGTTCTTCGCTCCCGCCTTTCGATGATTACATCGAAGAGATACGCCCTCTTTGGGATACGCATTTCATCACGAACATGGGCGAAAAGCACCAAAAACTCCAATCCGAATTGGAAGAATTCCTTGATGTTGACAACTGCATCCTATTCGCCAACGGACATAGTGCGCTGGAGATGACTCTTGCGGCTTTCGGCTTCGAAGGCGAAGCGATAACGGTCCCTTTCACATTCGCCTCAACGACCCACGCTATCGTACGTGCCGGACTCGACCCCATTATGTGCGACGTTCGAAGAGCGGATGGCACAATCGACCCGAACTGCATCGAGCCACTCATAACTGAGCGCACGAGCGTCATCGTTCCGGTCCACGTGTTCGGAAACATATGCGATGTCGAAGCCATCGAGGCGATTGCCTCCAAGCATGGCATAAAGGTCGTATACGATGCCGCGCATGCTTTTGGGGAATTCGCAGGAAAGCGCTCCGTAACATCTTGGGGCGACGCTTCGATTATCTCGTTTCACGCGACAAAGGTATTCAACTGCATCGAAGGAGGCGCTGTTTGTTGCAACGGCAATGATGAACTGGTTGAACGCCTCAATTTACTCAAGAATTTCGGAATCGTCGATGAGGAGAACGTCGAAGCGATAGGCGCAAATGCCAAGCTCAGCGAGTTTCACGCTGCCATGGGGCTTTGCAATCTCAGGCTTTTCTCTGACCAAATCGCCCTGCGTGCTGAGGCGAACGCCCGCTACAGGAAGCGTCTCGGACAGGTGAAGGGCTTACGTTTCCTCGCGCCACTGCCAAGCGCCGACACGACGGCAAACTACTCCTATCTCGCCGTCACAGTAGACGAGCACGTCGAAGGTGGTCGAGACGCACTGTTCGATGCGCTCGCCAAGCAAGGTATCCATGCTCGAAAATATTTCTACCCATGCACGAATGCTTACGCATGCTACCGCACCACCCTCGACCCGTCTTCTACCCCAGTGGCAAAAATGCTATCTGAACAGGTAATTTGCCTTCCCATGTTCGCAGGCATCACCAGAGAAGAGGTTGACAGCGTATGCGACGCGGTCATCGGACACCTCGCGACTGTGGGGAGGTAGCAAATCGCAGGCTGGAAGCGATCACGGCAACGATTCCAGAAACTCGCATTCGCGGTCAAGAGAAAGGTTTTGCCATTCGGCGCCGACCCCTTCCGAAGGCAAAGCCAAAGACGTATATATATGAATGAAACAATGAAACCGAGGGGACTTTCGGAAGGATATCTGCAAATGGATTCGTATCGCGACCTGTTCGCTCGCACACATGGGCACCGACAGTCCTATTATGGCCGATGGATTCACGACATTCCGCTCGTTGCAAACCCCGATCGCGCCGCCGAAATGGAACGACTTGCCCACTTGTTGTACGCATGCGCATGCCGTTATGTCGAAAGCTACCGAAACTGGCTCGACATACTGCCCTACGACGACCTTGTTTTGGAAACGCTCGAATACTGTGAACGTTATCCGTTCAGGGCAGGAACATACCGCCCCGACACCGTTTTCTGCACCGACGGCGCTATCCGCGTCTGCGAAATCACCTCGCGTTTCTTCGGCAATGGATATTTCCTCACATACTTCTACGATGAAGCGGCGCGGCATAAGTGCGACGCCGCGGGAATCGACGACTTTTCATCTGGCATGGAAGACATGCTCGCATACTTCGCCGACATGGCCAGCGGGAAAAAACGTCTCGTCGTGCTCAAGAGCGCCGATAGAAGCGATTCAATAAAGCTGTACGTCCCGTTCTACGAGGCGCTCGGGCTCGATACGGTCATTATCGAAAGTGAGCAGGTCGAAGCAAACGTCGACCTGCTCGAAGACGCTTTCGTCGTCAGCGCATTGAACCAATTCGATCTTGCCACGTTTTCGCCGAGCACGCGCCATCTCATGGCAGACGTTGGATGCCGCAACGATTTTCGCACCATCTACTTACTCCACGACAAGAGGTTCTTTCGCCTCTTCGCCGAAGACTCGTTTACGCGCGCATTTCTCACCGAAGAGGAGACCACGTTCTTGCGCAATCATGTGGTGCCAACGTTTCTGCCGAAAACAGACCCCGAAATGTTTGCGCACGCGAAACGCAACAAAGATGCGTACATCATGAAACACCGCTGCCTCGGAAAGAGCGAAAAGGTGGTCGCAGGCGTCTTGAGCACCCAAAGCGAATGGGAAACGCTGTTCGACCCCTCGATCGTTGGCGACATGATCTTGCAGCCGTTCCAAGATCAGCGAACATTTCCCACAGTGTGGGAAGGACAGCATTTTGACGATTATGCGAGCGGCTCCCTCCTGACCGTCGATGATTGTTACTTCGGGCCGGGAATCGTGCGCACGTCGAGCTGCCCGGTAATCAACAAAACCGACGATCGAAAAATGGCACTCGCCGTTACCGCGCAAGCTGATCGCTTCGAAAGGCACTACGAACTGTAAACCATGCCTGATACGCGAGACGAATCGCGTCCAGTACAGCTGCTCACAGGGATCCGCACGTCCCGCAAAACCCCAGGTGAGGACGCGCATCGGCTTGTCCTCGTAGCTTTAGAATATTTTAAATTTGTGTCTGCGGAATCGCCGACGTCACGTCCTCACCTGGGGTTTTGCTCTGGAATCCCGCTGATACAGTAAATAGCAACCGGTTTGGAAGTGACTCGTTTCTATTCCACGAACACTTTCACGTGGTCGTCTATGTTATCCATCATGAGATTCATCTCGGCGGCATCATCAAATCGGAAAAACAGGACGCCAAACACATGACCTGCATGCTCGCACCGCTCGACATGCGCTCCCTCTTCCACGAAGGGCACTTTACGATAGCAAGCTGCCTCGGCTACGGGCGAAAGCCACAATCCGCGATAGATTCCGCTCGTATCCGAAATCAGAAAATACGTCGCATAGCACTGGTTATCAGCTTGCCAATCCAAAGGACCCGGATCATCGCCCATGGCGCACATCACATTAGCGCGGACGAGGTCTATGCCGCTTATATCTGAAAACTGCACGGGGATCATTCCGCCTCCCGCACGCGCGCCGAGCTCGAGTACGTATGGGACATCTTCCCTGCTTACGATTACCTCAACATTGAGCTCGCCAAAGCGCAAGCCGAGCGACGTTACAAGATCTTGCAACGTCGCTTTCACCCTGCCAAGAACCCTGTCAGACAAATCAATCGGTATCGACTCCCCTATTGGCAAAAGGGGATTTGACAAAGCGCGGCGACAATTGGAGAGTCCCCAGAAGCAAATGCGTCCATCTTTGACGAACACATCTCCCCCGATAACATGAGCCGTCGTCATCTCGATGTATTCTTCGGCTATGAGCTGCCGATTTCGCGAAAAGGCGCTCGCCTTCTTGAGCGCCGCCTCAAGCCCGTCAATGCTGTCGAGCACGGTGACGCCCTTGGACCCTGACGAGTCACTTGGCTTCACGACGATGGGAAACCGCAAATCACGAACGAGAGCGCTCGCCTGCTCGGCCGAAGCGCCCACAGGAACGCCTACGGCCTGAGGGCACGCAAAACCCTCTTTACGCAGATAGCTTCTGAACAGGGTCTTTATGCTCAATATTTCTACCGAGGAAAGTGGGTTAGTCGGCAAGCCGAGCGATTCGGCAACATACGCTGCCGTCGGCGCTGCCGGATCGGATGAATAGGCCACAACACCCATTACGCCTTCGGCGCGGGCGACTTCGAGCACCGCATCGCGGTCGGTAGTGCTTACTAAATAGAATGCGTCTGCATGATGCTGACCAGGATTGTCCGGCAGATAATCGCATACAACCGTACGGTACCCGCAGCGTTTCGCCGCCTCGATAGCAACCACCTGCTGGCCTGACCCTCCGAGCAACAACAGTGTCCGCGCGTTCTCCATAGTCCAGCTCCTACCAATATCCGCCGAAGCCATCCTTCCGTGGCGTTCGCACCCCGTTTACCTATCGAACAGACGGGACTGGTACCCTAAGCATTGGAAGCCATTGCGGTTTATGACAGGAATCATTTCCTCGTCTATGCCGAGCTGCTGGCGAACCCAATAGCAAATCGAAACGCTCATGCCAAGCTCGTCGGTAACGGCCATCATGCGCTTCAGATAGTCAATCGAGCTGCTGCGGTTCGGCGCGGTACGGCCGCGCTGCTTGCGATGGTCCGCGTTTTCGGGAGCAATGTAGTATTCGTAGAGCTCGCGCTCAAGGCCCTTATCGAAGTAGCCCAGAAGCTGTCCGAGCATCGCGAGGTTTTCCATGCAAAGCGTCAGGAATTCCGGCTTGTAGTTGATAATCCCGTAATCGTGCAGCAAACCGAAAAACGCTTCAATGTTCTCGTGCGTGAGATACGGTACGACTATCGGCTGAACCAGGGCAGAATTGGCCATGATGCCGTTTTGCTGGCACAAGCGAACAGCCTCGAGGCGCTCCTCAATCGGTGCCGCATAGGGCTCGAGAATGCTGCGGAAAGCAGGCGGCATGATCGAAACCGATGTATTGAACTGCATGCGATCCTTGATCTGCGCAAACAGGTCGAGGATGCTTTCTCCCTCATATTCGTAAAGCAGCTGTCGCGCACCGCCTTTCGAGGCGATGAAGAGTCGGGCCTTGGATTCGGGATGCCGTTCGAAATGACGAGCAAATTCGCGGAGGATCTTGTGTGCGACGCCCGTTTGCAAAGTCGGTTCCTGGAAGGCTTCTGTTTTCGGCGAAAAGTAATAGTAATGCTGCTCGCCGAGGTGCTCTTCCAATATTTTGCGAACGTAAAGGTCGTAATTGGTGTAAGTGACCAGCCTCTGCTCATGCACTCCGTCGGTAACAAGGCAGTACAAACAGCCCACGTTGCATCCCAGCGTCGGGTTCACTTCGTAGGTCAACGTGGGACAATGCCCCGTATAGTTATGGATTTCCGGCTCGACATCAAGATCGATCTCATCGAGCTCGAGTCGGGGACGCGGAATGACCGTGCCCTCTTCGAGTCGCTTGAGAAACAGCTCTGATCCACGCTGAAGACCCTCGAGCGTTTCGGCTGAAGGCTTGACTTGTACTCCCAAATCCTTCAGATAGCACGCATCGACAACCGTCGGCGAAAAACCGTCCAGGTTGTACACATCGATTTCTTGCGTATTGAGGTTAATTAGATCCATAACGCTTCTCCTAAAGCCTTCAACCCTTCTCGAGATTAGCCACAATAGTAGCTCAATAGGCACCGCCGCAAAAGGATGGAATGCGCATCGACATAGAATGCAGCCGTTGCAGTTAACTATGTCAGCAAGATTCCAAAGCAAAACCCCAGGTGAGGGCGTGACATCGGCGATTCCGCAGACACAAACTTAAATATTCTAAAACTACGAGGACAAGCCGATGCGCGTTCTCACCTGGGGTTTTGCGGGACGTGCGGACCCCTGCGAACGATGTGCTCTCATGCACATATTATGTATGCGAACGCATCTCATGCACATTCTCTGCTACGCATTCGTAATTTGGACAGATAACGCCCATGATGATTTAGCATAACGTTACTATCGATTCTCCGAAGGGGGACTGCGTGGACAACCGCATGAACGCGAAAGTAGCGTCATCGGTATTTTGGAAATTTTTGGAGCGGGGCGTTTTCGCTACCGTTCAGTTCGTCGTGCAAATCTTGCTCGCCCGGCTACTCGCCCCAAACGATTTTGGCGCTTTGGCAATCATACTTGCGTTCACAAACGTGGGCATCGTCGTGTCGCAATCAGGATTGAACATCGCACTCGTTCAAGACCCCGACGTAACAGAGCGCGATTACTCGACCGTGTTCTGGATGTGCTTGACGGTTTCGGTCGGCTTGTTTCTTGCCATATTCTTCAGCGCACCAGCGATTGCGGCAGGGTTTGGAAATCCAGGTCTTTCGTGGCCCTTGCGCATCATGTCTTTTATCCTGCTCGTGAATTCCTTCACGTCGATTGCAATGGCACGCCTGATGCGCCACATGAACTTCAAGATGATCTTCGTCGCCTCAGCAGCCGCGGTAATCATATCGGGCACAGCGGGGGTATTGTGCGCTATTGGAGGCTTGGGGTTGTGGGCGCTCGTCGTTCAACAGGTCGGTTACTATGCGGTGATGACCATACCGTTGGCCATCTCCGCTAACTGGCATCCTCATATCGAATTCGAACCGCACCGTGCAAAAGCACTCTTTTCGTTTGGCTCAAGATTGCTCGCCGCGAACTTGCTTGACGCTGCCTACCAAAGTCTCGCTGATCTGTTAATTGGAAAGAGATTCGATCCGTACAATCTTGGCCTCGTGAGCCAGGGAAAACGATGGCCGCAAGCGGTCGGCTATTTGCTCGACGGGTCCATCCAGCCCGTTACGCTTTCGGCCGTTTCACGAATCCAAAACGACACGTCGGCCGTCAAGAGCCTCTTGCGCACAATGCTCAGTGCCTACACGTATCTCATGTTTCCATTGATGGCTTTTTTCATCGTGTGCGCCGAACCGATTGTGCTGTTATTGCTTGGAGAGCAATGGCTCCCCTGCGTACCGTTCTTCAGGTTGTTCTGCGTCGTATATGCAATGCTGCCTATTAATACGACGAACATCCAGGCCATCAGCGGCCTCGGACGAAGCGACCTGCTCTTAAAGCTCGAAGTCGTCAAAAAAACGTACAGCGTCGTATTGCTGCTGCTTTCCGTATTCGTAATTGGCGATATCTACGTAGTTGTGGGATCCTACGTCATTGCCGGCGTGATTTCCCTGTTCGTAACCGCAATGCCAACAGCTCGGCTTTGCGGGTATCCCATCAGCGAGCAACTGCGCGATATAGCGCCGGCTTTCGCCGCGTCTTGCGCTTCTGCAGCGCTTGCCTTGCCCGTCTCGCTTTTGCAGCTGTCGCCCGCCATCGAGCTCGCCTGCCAGCTTACTTTGACCAGCTGCGCATATATCGGAATATCATGCCTGTTCAAGATGGCAGGCTTGAGGTATGCTCGCCAAGCGCTCACAACTTTGCTTAGCAGACGCGGCGAAGATAACCAGTCGGCAGACAGCTCGAACCAACAAGCCGCGAAAACCGAGATCACGCACGTCACGAGCCACCGGACCGAGGAGAACGAGGAGTAATGAGCATCCAAGTAAGCGTATGCCTCATTGCATACAATCATGAGAATTACGTAGCTCAAACACTCGACAGCATCCTTTCTCAGCAAACGTCGTTCGACTTCGAAATCATCGCACGCGACGACGCCTCGACCGATGGAACGGCCGCCATCCTGCGCGATTTCGAGCGCCGCTTTCCCGATAAGGTGCGTCTCATCCTGGAGCCTCGAAACCGATTCCATGATCCCGAAACGAAACCGCTTATCGGGCGCGTGTTCGCGCCGCGGGCACGTGGACGATATCTTGCAACCTGCGAGGGAGATGACTGGTGGACGTGTCCGAATAAATTGCAACGTCAATTTGAGTTCATGGAATCCCATCCCAAAACCCAGATGTGCTGCCATGCTGTCGAAGTTGTCAGTGGCGACGGGAAACCGGCGACGCAATTGCTCACCTGCGGACCGACTGAACGCGATATCGAATGCGAAGAGGTGATGGAAAACTGGGCCCGAACCACACGCGACGGCATTTGGTCGCTTCACCCGTCAAGTTGCTTTTCGCGGCGGGAAGCAGATTTGGCTTACGCATCGGAGTGGAACCTGCAAGTGACGGCTGGTGATTTCGTTCGCATGTGCTATTTTTCGCATAAAACGCCAGTTCATTTCATGCCCGAGGTCATGAGCGCATATCGTTACCTTCCCTCGCAGTCATGGACCGCCCGCGGCGAGCAGGACGCAGCCATTCTCGCCCAACACTATCGCGAGTTTATCGAAACAATGAGCGTCATAGACGAACTGACCAATTATGAGCACCATGATGCGGCTATGCGGGGATGCAAGCAGCGCGCGCTGCTCCTCGCGGGCATGACCAGCGGAATCCGATTCTTCAAATCGGGCGTGGGCCTTGAAGTGGCACCGTTTCTCAACGCATCCGATTTTTTGACACTTGCCGCCCTGCGCACACTGAACGCATTAGGTCGCCGCCCGATGCGCGATACTTCGACCGGCCGTGTTAAAATTGTGCGGGTTTAGGAGATTTCGTTGAACACGTTGGTCATCATACCTGTTTACAACGAAGAAGCGAGCGTTGCACGGGTCGTCCAGTCGGTGATGGACGCGGGGTACGATTATGTGGTCGTCAACGATGGCTCAAACGACAACACGGCCGAGATTTGCCGCACGCATGCTCTTAACTGTATCAATTTGCCTATCAACCGCGGTATTTCAGCAGCCTTTAGAGCTGGCGTGCAATACGCGCAGGAGCATGAGGCTAATTGCGTCGTGCAATTCGACGGGGACGGCCAGCATCGAGCTGAGTATATTCGTGCATTGGTCGACGGTATACGCGAGGATTACGATATTGTCATCGGCTCTCGATTCATATCCAAAAAAAAGCCCCTCTGCTTGCGAACGGTCGGGAGCAATTTGATTTCAGCCCTGATCAAAGCTACTGCCGGCGTTACGATTGCAGATCCAACCTCTGGCATGCGAGCGTTCGGGCAACGCGCTATAACCGAGTTTGGCAGCAATCATAACCTCGGGCCCGAACCCGACACCATTGCCTACTTCGTGAGCAAGAAGGGTTTTCGCGTGCTCGAAACACAAGTCGAGATGAGCGAGCGTCTATCGGGAAAAAGCTACCTCACTCTGCGCCAATCGGTCTTCTATATGGCGCGAGTAATCGCCTCGATTCTGACATTGAAACGCCTCGATCGATAGTCCGCCCGTGCGCTTGCGAAAATGAGATGGGCTGCGCCTCAATGGGCCGCCCTGGAGGGCACAAGCCGCACCCGGCATGAGTCACGCCCCTGGGGCGAAACTCATTTCGGAACATGAGTCACGCCCCAGGGGCGAAACTCATTCGGGGGGCATGGCCTATTGGCTACCCGATACGATAAAGCCTCATATCCCCCTGTGCGAGCATTACGCTAAACCCAGGCGTATCGTCGGCGATGGCATCAATACCAGCCCATTTGCTACGCTCGTATCCATTCATATGCCAGCGTCCAACGCCGCCTTCAGCGCCTTGGTCTAACAAGATAAGGTATTCCGCCCCGATGGAGTTCACGGCATTGCGAACATCGGAGTCGGTTGAGTAATCAACGAGCTTGGTGCGTATTAGCCTGCTTGCACCGGTCTCTTTTTTGAGCGGGATTCTGCGGTAGTAGGTGTTGAGGCCTTCGAGCGCATACGCGAAGATGGTTCCATCGCGTGGCTGATTCAAAACGACCGCATTTTCGGGAATGACGCTCAGCGCTTTCTTGACAAAAGCCCGCTCGCTTTTGGAATACACGGCTTTTTTGCCCGTCGCATAATTGCGCTGGATGAGACGCTGCTGCTGTCCAATTCCGAATCGCAGCATTGAATCGCCTGGTAGAGGCATGCTGGGCACAAATATGACGACGATCGCAATCGCAACGATAAGCACCTTTGAAGCAAATGAGCTTGAAACGCTCTTATCCCGGTGTAGATCATTCCGCTCGTCCGACATACGGGCTCTTACCCAACTGGGAATACGGGCTATATCCGCAAGGCCGCATGCAGCGATGGGCGCGAGAAACAACTCGTAGCATGCCGCCATACGGAGAGGGCTGTTATACCAAAAACCCGCGACTAGCTTCGTTATAGGAGCGTCCACTGAACACGTTAGGACAAATCCGAACGCCATGTAGGCTATCGGCAAAAGCAGCCAAAACCGATGTTTAAGCAAACAGGAAACGATGCCATATCCCGCAATCAGAGCCAAAGCGTATTCCGGAGCTGTAAAAACCGAAGCAATTCTTCCCAAATTCAAAAGCGCCAATGATTTAATTGCGGAAAACGCGTCAAACCGAGGTTTGACGTCATACTGCACAACGTCTTGCAGGAAAGGCGCATGGTTGCAGATGACAAGAACCACACTCGCAGCGAACAGAACCGCGACGCTCGAAAGCGCAGCGATTCTCGTTCTTTTTTGCAGGCTCCATCGGCTCGAAGATCGAACCGTAGTCCAGATGGCATGCGATGCATAAGCCGCAAGAAAAATAAACGATGCAAACAGGGCATTGGGATGCGCAAGCACGATCGCAACGAGAAAGACGACGAACAGTGCGGCAAACTGGACGGGCATGTTGCGAAAAAGCCTGCGTTCCACAAAAGCGACAACAAACGCAATGAATAGAAGCATGGCGACAAAACCGCAGAAATTTGGATAGATTGGACCCTTTGCAAACATGCCCCAAGGAAACGCCGTGAAAGCGGACGCGACACCAGCGCCCGAGACAACAACGAGCCTATCGTCTTGAAACAGGGATTTGACGAGCATAAACATGGCAGAAGGGTACATAATTCCCGCAAGAGC
>CADBQL010000212.1 GCA_902796815.1 uncultured Coriobacteriaceae bacterium
AACGTGCTCACCTACGATGCATGGTTGATCCGCCCGCATGATGAGCACCGAATCGCATCGACCCAAGCCCTCGCCAGCCAGCGCGCGGGCGATTTCCAGCACGGCATACCACACGCCGAAAACCTCTATGTCGCCCGCCGCGCGCGTGCGCTCGAGCATCGCGGAAAGGTCCACCTCGAACACGTGAACTTCCGGGTCGTTCCTGCGTCTCCTGATTCCGTAGGCAACACTTCTCACCTCTTGCGACAGCTCTGGGATGCAAAGCACGTAGATTGACGAAACCTGCGCGCGACTGAGCTCGCGTATCACATGCGAAAGAACCGGCTCGCCTTCGAACAGCTGCAACGGACGGGCAACGGGCACTCCGCTCGCACCCATCTCGCAGACGACGGGCTGCGCTCTGGAATCGTCGGACTGCACGATGAGCGGGGTTTTCTCCGCATCTGTCGCAAGCACCAGCGCAACCGTATCGCTGCACGTCGAGCGCATTTCCTCAATCGACCGCTCGGCAATCGCCGCCACCTCCGCGCTTGGCTTCTGATCTTCGCGAGCCATATATGCCTCCATTTCACGCTCGTTTCTTCTCGCGTAGATTATATCCAAACGGGCACCGCGACAGAATGAGCGCGGGGTCTGACCCTCCGCTCATTCGCGTATCACGAATTGCGCCTTGTGTGAAAATCCGAGCTTCCACAAGATGTTGGCAGATAATCGATGCCACGCAAAAAATAGTACACGCGAATTGGAGCATGACATGACCATCGTAAGACCGTTCAAAGCCATCAGGCCCGTTACCGAGCTCGCCCATACCATTGCTGCGCTACCCTACGACGTGCAAAGCATCGAGGAAGCGCGCGAGATCGTCGCCAAAAACCCGCGCTCGTTCCTCTCTATCGACGAGCCGGTCGTGAATTTCCCCGAAGGTACGGACCCGTTCGGCCTCAAAGTCTACCTCAAAGCCGGCGCCCTACTCGATGCGCTCAAGACATTCGGCATCTTCGAGACCGATGACGTGGAGCAGTTCTACCTTTATGAGCTCACGATGGATGGACGCGTGCAAAACGGCCTGGTCGGTTGCGTGGCCATCGACGATTACCTGAACGGCGTCGTCAAGGAGCACGAGTCGACGCGCGTCGACAAGGAAATCGACCGCATCAATCACGTGCGCGGATGCAAGGCCCAGACCGGGCCGATTTTCCTCGCGCACCATTTCGACCAGGAGCTTTCCGACATATACGTCGAGGTGAAGAAAGGCCTGCCGCTGTTCGATTTCACGGCCGACGACGGCGTACGCCATAGGGGATTTACCATCCCGACCGACTGGTCCGATACAATCATTGAGCATTTCGGGGCGCTCGGACGCGTCTACATCGCCGACGGCCATCATCGCGTGGCTGCCGCTTCCGAGGTGGCAAAAGCCCGGCGCGTCGCTCGCGGATCGCAGGAACCCACCGAGGAATCCGACTACTTCCTCGCAGTGCTGTTTGCCGACACCGAGCTGAAGATCTGGCCTTACGAGCGCGTCGTGCGTGATTTGAACGGGCTTTCCGAAGAGGAGTTCCTCGACGAGCTGCGCGCACGGTTCGATGTCAAGGAAATCGTCGCGCCCGAATTCGGCTGCGAACCGTTCACGATCCGCGGCGCAAACGACCCCAAAGCCGCCGAAGAGCTCGTGAAACCCCATGCGCTCGGCGAGTTCTGCGTGTTCGTCGGCGGGCGTTGGTACCGCTGCTGGATTCCCGAGGACAAGCGCCCGAGCGATGTGAAAGAAGGCCTCGAGGTCTCGATGCTGCAACGCCAGCTCTTCGGCCCCGTGCTCGGCATCGCCGACCCGCGCCGCTCGCCGCGCATCGATTTCGTCGGCGGTATCCGTGGCCTCGCCGAGCTCGAACGGCGCTGCGCTGACGACTGCGCTGCCGCGTTCGCCCTTTCGCCCACCGGCATCGACGAGCTGTTCGCAGTCGCCGACGCCGGCCACCTCATGCCGCCGAAGTCCACCTGGTTCGAGCCGAAGCTGCGCAGCGGGCTTTTCATCCATGCAATCTAGCTCGCCGAATGAGTTTTGCCCCTGGGGCGTGACTCACTCCCGAATGAGTTTTTCCCTGGGGCGTGACTCATTCGGCAGGTCAGCTGCCGTCCCACCGCGGACGCCCGGAAGGGCGCGCGCTGAACAAGGCTATCGCGCTGCTGCGCAGCGCTGCAGAATCGCCAGCTGCGCGCCCACCGGGCGTCCGCTCCGGTTATGAGTCTTGCCCCTGGGGCGTGACTCATTCCCTAGGGTGCGACTCGTTGGCTATCGGGTATCATAGCCGTATGGAGAAACGAACCCTCATAGCAGCTGGCGCATGTGCGTCGATTGCGATGCTCGCGGCAGTGGGCGCACTCGCGTGGCGCCGCTCGACGGCGGCCACGTACGCGCGCTTCGACACGATGTTCGGGCGTGCCCGCGTCTACCAGGTCGAAGACGATAACGGCGAGCCAGTGCGGCTTCTCGACGTGAACGGCATCGTGCAATCG
>CADBQL010000213.1 GCA_902796815.1 uncultured Coriobacteriaceae bacterium
GCTCAAAAGTAGCCACGCAGACCACCTATTGCGTGCCCCTTTTCGCTACGATTGACTACGTATCTACTAGTCAAAGGAAAGGGAATGGCATGAGTAAGATACGTATTGCGTTCATAGCGTGCGCATTTGCCCTGTTCATGGGATTGTGTCCAGGCATGGCGCTTGCGGCAAGCGACGCCGCTGATTTGCAGGCAGGCGAGACCGACATCGCCGTGCAAACGCTTGACTTGAGCGGCGCTTCTCTCAAGTTCGTTGATAGCAACCATAAGCGCGGCGCCTACGAGCAGTGGCAGTTGTATTACGTGAGGGGAAAGAACACCGCAACAACGCCCGAGTTCAAGGTGATTCTCAACGGAAAAGTCGTGCCTGCGAGTGCCTACACGGCTTCCTATCGGCTTACGTATTACGACGATGACCTCAACCGCGACGTCGAGAAGGCGTGGGACAAGCCTCTCACTCCAGCAGGAGGCCCGATTGCCAACAGGGAAAACATGGCGTCTGAATACAAGGTCGTAATCAAGGCAAAGTCTGACGGGGGCTATACCGGAGCTTACAAAGGTGCGACGGTCTGCATCGTGGACAAGTTCAACATCGGGCGGTACATGGATCTGTACTTCAAGGCCGTTCCGGCCTCCCTGCAGTACAACATCAACCCGATGAACGGAAACTACTACGTCTTTCCGCAGGCCAAGGCCAAGGCCTATTGCAAGTCGCTGCGGCTGCTCGCCTGCTGCAGCCCCGGCGATGGCTCGATGAACCACGACGGCGTAGCGGTCGCGTCGAAGTACTACTCGGTAACGTACTACAAGGCGCGCAAAGATGCCGTCACGAAGAATATCTCGCCCGCTTCTGGCGCAAAGTTGGGCGCGTCGCTCGGCTCGACGCCCCCGACCGCTATCGGCTCCTACGTCATGATTGTCAAGGGCAAAGCTCCATACTATGGCGTGGCGTCTGTCTACTTCGACATCCAAGGAAGCCTTTCGGCCACGAAGATAGCGAGCATTTCTCCACGCACCGAAACCGGCAAGTACATCGAGCCGGCAATCAAGATCACGTACAAAGGCAAAGCGCTCAAAAAAGGCGTCGATTATAACGTGACGTTCAAAAACAACCTTCGCGCCGGTGTGGCAACGGCCATAATTACGGGTGCCAAGGTCATCAACAACGAGAGCGGCAACGTGTATCCCACCAGCAGGGCTCGTTATTTCACGGGCAAAAAGGTGCTCAAATTCCGCATCAACAAACATCCGACCAAGGTTTGGCTCGGCAACACGATGACCGCCGAGGCCAAGACGATCAAAATCACCTCAGCACGGCTCATGAAATACGGTGACAAGACGGTCTCCAAGACAAGCGCGTTCAAGGTTGCGAAAAACCAAGGAGCCGTGACGTTCGAGAAGCTGCCCGGCACCGAGCTCGTCAAAGTGGCGAAAGACGGTAAGGTCACCGTTGCCGGCCATGCGGGCTGGTATGCAGGTTTGCTCAAGGACCACACCCTCAAAGTCAAGGTGAAAATTCTCGCCAAGGGCGATTCCACTCACTATGCGAAAGCCAAGATCGTCACGCTCAAGGTTCGCATCGTGTAAAGCTGACATAAAAACAAACCGCTTCCAATTTGCGGCCAAAAGGGCGATTTCCCTTTTGGCCGCTTTTTCTGCCGACAATGAGTTTTGCCCCAGGGGCAAAACTCATCGGGCGGCCGCGCGGTCGCCGGGTGAGTCGCGCCCCAGGGGCGAAACTCACTCGGCGATGGCTTGCCAAATGAGTCGCGCCCCTGGGGCGAAACTCATCGGGCGACCACGCCGCCGCTCAGGATGGGGTACTTTTGTCATCCTCGTGATGGGAATGTGATAGTTGCTCGTCGGATACTTGGGTTTTTGCTGGGTTTCGCAAAGCTGATGAAGTCACATGATAATGTGAGAATAGCGTACCTATAATCATTATTGGGCGCGTTATAGCTAGTATTGGAAGGGAGTTCGTTGATGGACGGATCTGCTGCACAAACGTTTCTGAGCGACTTGCTGCATGTTATCGCCCAGGCGTTGCTTGCGCCTGATATCCTGCTGTTGCTCGCGTTCATCGGCTACGCATTGTTCTGCATTGGTAGCATCGTTGCCGAATGTTTTACGGAGCGTCGCCACTTCAAGGTGGCCATGCCCAAGTTTCTAGCCGAGCTCATGGCGGCTAGCGAGGACGAAATCCCCGCAGTAATCGAGAACTCGGGCCTGCTCAAGCGCCAGAAATCGGCGCTTCTAACCGTGTACGATTACCGCATCCTGCCAGGTGACGCTCTTGTTGCGCTCATCAAGCGTCTCGTCAGCGAGGAAGAAAGCCGCTACGACCACATCACCGATCGCAACGGCATGGCCGCGCGCGTGTCCCCGATGCTCGGCCTCATGGGCACATTGATTCCGCTTGGCCCTGGTATCCAGGCGCTCGGCAAAGCGGATACCGAAACGCTTTCGACATCGCTGCTCGTGGCTTTCGATACCACGGTCGCAGGTCTCGTGGTTGCTGCCGTCTGCATGGTCATCGGAAAGATTCGCTCAAACTGGTATGCCAACTACATGTCGGCACTCGATAGCGCTATGGCCACAATGTTGCAAAAAATCGAAGACATGCGTGCCGCAGGCATAATCCAGATTCAGGAGCCGACGAACTACGCATTCCTATACGAGGCGAAAGTGGCTGCGCAGTCCAAAAGCGCCAAGAACGCCAAAAAAGCCAATCAGGGCAAACATGGCAAGCGTGGCAGCGCGTCAGCAGAAGGCGCGCAAGCAGAAGCCACGCAAGCAGAAGGCGTGCCAGGCAATCATGTAGCAGGCATGCAGGCAGGTTGGGTTGACCCATCTGCTGAGATGGCAGCTGCGGCAGGCGTGTACCAGATGAATGTGGACGGCGCGGGCGTCATGCTGGACGGCTCAGGCGTTATGCAAGAAGCCGTGACGTCGATTCCGTATACGGCGGCCCCGGCCATGCAAAGCGCGGCGCCGATGGAAAACGCGTTTGCGGTGCCTGAACAGCCCTTGTCGGCGGATGGCGGGTATTTTAACCCGTATGCGGATGCGGGTTCGACGGCCGATATGGGAGCTTTCGCCATTCCTGCCGATGCGCCTGCTCCTGCGAGCGTGGTTCCCGCCACCGAAGAAATCGCCATGCCGTCGTTCCTAGACGCGCTTGAGGCGCCTGCTCCTCTGGCGGAACCCGTTTCGACGCAGGGAGATGATCCAGATGCGGTTGATACGGCCTCGACAAAAAGCTGGTATTAGCAGCGAGGTGCGGCCAAAACGAGACCGTTCAACGGCTTCGGATGTCGTGCGGTTGCGGCGGCTGCGCGCGTAACGCAAGCTTCTAGCGGCGTAGCGAACGTGGGCCTTGGCGAGCGCTAAACGGCATATGAGCAAGAAATGGAGCAAACAATGTCGAACTATTATGGGCAAGGTGGAAGTTTTCGGAGGCATCGGGAGCGCGAAGAAGTCGATCCGATGTCCTCGATGAGCAACATCGGCGACGTGATGCTCGTGTTCGCATGCGGGTTGATGGCTGCGTTGGTTACGGCATGGAGCGTCGATCTTGCTGAGTTCCAGAATATCGAGATAAGCGAAGAGTTCGACGCCAAGGAAGCCACCGAGCTAAACGAGGACCTCTACGGCGAGGGCGAATCGTACGTCGACATGGGTCGCTTGTTCCAAGATCCCGAAACGGGCAAGTGGTACTTGAAGCAGGATGAGGATTCCCAGTAAGTTGCACCCCATGGGCGAGCTTCATGATGGGAAACGGTTTTGCAACACGTCGTGAAGAGGTTTTTTGGCGCGTTTGTCCGCTGATATGATGGGATTCAAATCAGCGTATAGGTTACGGAGCGGCTATGATTCAACGTGTTTTCAATCGAGATATGGCGATGCGGGCGTTGCGCATGGTGCTCGTGTTCGCGCTCGTGTTCTGGTCATCGTTCAAGCTTGAGTGCCTGGCGTTCGCGTCCACGATGGTGGATGCAGGCGTGCCCGAGGGCAAGGCGCTCACGAACCTGACGGTGTACGCGGTCGACGGTGCCGCGCTCGAGGGCGCCACGGACAGGACGCCGCTCAAGACGAAGGTCGGCAGCCTCAAGCCGGCCGAGGGTGAGGGCGGCGAGCCCGAGCAGGCGCCCGTGTTCAGGATCGCGACGAACGGCAGCGCCATCCAGTTTGTGGCGGAGCCGGAGTGGGGCGACGACGGTACGCAGAAGTTCACCGTCACCTACACCGACGGCGTCGAGGACGAGGAGGTGTTCCCCGACCAGCCGCACGAGGTCAAGAAGGGCGACCCCACGCCGCCCTTCGAGGTTGAAGGCGGCGAGGGGCCGACCAGGGACGGCTACAAGTTCACAGGCTGGAGCCTGGTCGGGTCCGACGAGCTCGTCGCCGAGTTCCCGCAGGCGGTCGCCGAGGACGCGACTTACGTGGCCAAGTGGGAAAAGACGCGGCACACCGTCACCTACACCGACGGCGTCGAGGATGAAGAGGTGTTCCCTGACTGGCAGCAGACCTACGAGGGCGACGAGGTGCCCCCGTACGACGACGGCAATGGCGGAAACGAGCCCGTGCGCGAGGGCTTCACGTTCGCGGGGTGGAGCGGCCCCGAGATCTCGGACGAGGGCGACCCCACGTACACTGCGACGTGGAACGAGAAGGCGAAGCACTCCGTCGTGTTCGTCGACGGCGTCGATAACTCCACCTTGGCGAGCTACGACGTCGAGGAGGGCGGGGCGGTCCCGGAGGCTCCGGCGACTCTCGAGCAC
>CADBQL010000214.1 GCA_902796815.1 uncultured Coriobacteriaceae bacterium
CTGGACCCTTCCTGCCGACGATGCTGTAATCCTGCATCCGGAGGCCGATTACGTAGCCGTTGAATACGATGGGCGCGCCGCCATTATGGCCGAAGCACTCGTCGAAAAGCTCATCGATAAGTTCGGCTGGGAAGGTGCACGCGTAGTCGACGGCTGGAAGATGACGGGCACCGAACTTGCCGGCAACCGGTATGAACAACCAATTTTCGCCGACCAGGGCGAAGAGGGCGTTTTCATCTACGCAGACTACGTCACGATGGAAGACGGCACGGGCATTGTGCATACCGCTCCCGGCCATGGCGTGGATGACTACCTGGCAGGCATGAAATTCGGCGTACCGGTCGTTATGCCGGTCGACGACAATGGCCATTTCTACGTAGGCGAGGGAATTGGCACGGGCGGACCTTTCAGCGGCATGGAAGTCAACGAGGCCAACCCGATCATCATCGAGTGGTTGCGCGAACGAGGCATGCTTATCTTGCACGAAGATATCAACCATAGCTACCCGCATTGCTGGCGCTGCCACGAACCGGTCATTTTCCGCGCCACAAGCCAGTGGTTCGTTTCGATGGACGAAACTGGCCTGCGCGAAGCCGCGTCGAAAGCAATCAATTCCGAAGTCGAATGGATTCCCGCATGGGCTTCCAACCGTATCGGAGCAATGGTGGCCGAGCGTCCCGACTGGTGCATTTCGCGTCAGCGCTCGTGGGGCGTGCCCATCCCGGTCTTCCACTGCGCGAAGTGCGGCGAAGTCGTAGCCAACGAAGCAACGTTCGACGCGGTTATCGACCTGTTCTACACCGAGGGCGCAGACGCTTGGTTCACGAAGCGCCCAGCTGACTATCTACCAGCTGATACGTGCTGCCCGAAGTGCGGCGCAGGTGTTGCCGATATCGAACCCGAAAAGGACATCCTCGACGTTTGGTGGGAATCTGGCGTCTCGCATACGAGCGTGTGTCGTCACCGCGAGTCGGAAGGCCTTCATTTCCCCGCCGAAATGTATCTTGAAGGCTCTGATCAGCATCGCGGCTGGTTCCAGTCAGCCCTGCTCACGAGCGTGGGCGCCTATGGCGTACCGCCCTATAAGTCGGTTATGCATTGCGGCTTTACGGTCGATGAGAATGGCGAAAAGATGTCGAAGTCCAAGGGCAACGGCATCGACCCCGCCGAGGTCATGGATAAATTCGGAGCCGACGTGCTGCGCCTGTGGGTTGCGTCTGTAGACTATTCGCATGACGTGTCGATTTCGGACAACATCCTCAAACAGGTTTCCGATGCCTACCGCAAGTTCCGCAACTCGTTCCGCTTCCTGCTCGGAAGCCTCAACGACTTCAGCGACGAGAACTGCGTGAGTTCCTGGGACGAGCTCGAGCCCATCGACAAATACATGATGGCAAAAACGTTCGCCCTGCTCAAAGAATGCGAAGCAAGCTATGAGTCCTACAAGTTCGCAGGCGTTTACCGTTCGTGCTACGATTTCGTAAACGAGCTCTCGAGCGTCTACATGGACGTCGCAAAAGACCGCTTGTACTCCGAAGCGCCCAACTCGCCGCGTCGCCGTGCGGTGCAAAGCGTGCTGATGAACATCCTCGAGGTGCTCGTACGCGTGCTCGCACCCATCCTGTCGTTCACCTGCGACGAGGTATGGGAGCACTTCCCACCGGCTATGCGCACCCGCGAAGGCCGCCCGTTCAGCATCCAACTCGGCGGCTGGCCGTCGCGCGACGATTTCGCGCCTTCTCTTCCCGACGACGACGGACTCGCCGATATCGAGGCATTTACCGCCGCCATGAGCGTACGTGAAGTGGTGACCAAGGCACTCGAGCAGGCACGCGCCGAGAAGCGCATCAACAAGAGCCAGGAAGCCGCCGTCAACGTCACGGTGCCTGCCGACATACTCGGACAGCTAGAGCGTTTCGATACTGCGGTGTTCGAGGAGCTCTTCATCGTCAGCGGCGTATCGTTTGCCGCAGGCGAGGAATTTGCATGCGATGTCGTCGACGCTGCTGGTGAAAAATGCCCGCGCTGCTGGAACTATCGCGAACTTGGCACGAACGCAAGCCATC
This sequence comes from uncultured Coriobacteriaceae bacterium, assembly GCA_902796815.1. GTDB lineage: Bacteria > Actinomycetota > Coriobacteriia > Coriobacteriales > Eggerthellaceae > UBA9715. Next base: position 2,067 of record CADBQL010000214.1, read on the forward strand.
CCGCCGTCTGCGCGCGCTGCGCCGCCGCTCTCGACGAGATTGGTTTCGTAGAGGAATAGCATAGATTGGAAGTGGAGCGTTACCTTCACTTTCAATCCTGCAAAATACTGAATAAGTAACAGGTCATAACTAGCGTAAAAGGTATATTTCCCTTTTACGCTAGTTTTAACAATGGATATAGGATGGACCAACTACAGAAAAAGCCATACCCGATCAAGAAGGCGCTTGTGTTTTTCGCCATCGTTATCGCATGGATTATTCTCGACCAGATGACGAAATCTCTATTTGCAGGCCAAACTCCAGGCGGTGTGCTCGCAGGCCCATTCCTAGACCTTATCGATATCCGACTCGTTCACAATACTGGCGGTGCGTGGGGGATTTTCTCGGGCTCCACATTTGCGCTTGGTCTTTTCTCCGTCGCCGTCTGCGCTGTCATAACGATTTTTTTCTTAGCGACGGCACGCGGCACTGATACGGTGCAATTCGTAGCCGCCGCATTAATCGTAGCGGGCGGATTAGGCAATGCCATCGATCGATTCGCACAAGGTTTCGTCGTCGACTTCATTGAGTTCAGCTTCTTCGACTTCCCCGTTTTCAATGTCGCCGATATAGGTGTAACCTGCGGATTTGCTCTACTTGTGCTATCGATGCTGTTTACATTGCGCACTGAAAACCACTAAGGAGGCGAGGAGGGTTGACTTCACGTTGCTATGTTGCCACAGCTGCCGACGACGGCATGCGAATCGATGCGCTCATGGGCCAGCGCGGCCTTTTCGCTTCCCGTTCTTCCGCCGCCCATGCCATTGATGAGCAAAAGGTCCTCGTCAACGGTGCGCCCGTATCTAAGAAGCACATCGTGCACACAGGGCAGGCAATCGTATACGAAATCCAGGAAGACGTCGTCGACACGCCGCTTTCCGGCGAGCCTATCGATCTCGACATCAGATATGAGGACGACGACCTCATCGTACTTTCAAAGCAAGTAGGGCTCGTGTGCCACCCTTCCGATGACCATGCCGATGGAACGCTCGTAAATGCGCTTATCTATCATTGCGGCGCCGATCACCTCTGCAATGTTCAGGGTGAGAAGGACCGCCTCGGAATCGTTCATCGCCTCGACATGGATACAACCGGCCTCATGATGGCTGCAAAATCCAACGTCGCAGGGGA
>CADBQL010000215.1 GCA_902796815.1 uncultured Coriobacteriaceae bacterium
CTTTCCATCATCTTCACCATTCCGCTCGCTCTTGCAGATGGGAGCCCGTTTCCGAACCGAGACCTCATCATCTTCCTGACAGCAGGAACGATCCTGCTCACGCTTATCGTGGCGAACGTGTTTTTGCCCCTTCTGGCCGCAGACGATACAAAAGCGAATGATGAACAAGCGACTAACGCGGCGCTGATTGCCGTACTTGAGGCGACGCTCGAGCTCATTCGCGTCGTTCTAAAAACCGACGAGCACGCAGAATATGTCCCCGCGCTGCGCTCGGTGGCGGCGCGGTATCGGAGTCGTCTTTTCCGCGCGCGGCTCGAGCAGGAAGGTTGCGGGGATGTTATGCGCGAACTCATAGGCGAGGTGTTCGAGTTGCAGCAGAAACGTGCCGACGAAATCGAGGCCAGCAGGGGAGATGCCATAAGCGCACGTGAAGCCGCATCGTATAGTGCCATGCTAAGAGGCATTCGCGAGTCGGTCGGCTATGTCGACAAGGCTACCAAGGTCGGCGCTTCTTTCAAAAACCTCAGAGGATGGCTGACGATGCTTTGGCAGACGGCGTTTCCCATGCGTTCGGAAAGCGAAAAATCCGAACGGGCCTATTACAACATGTGCCTGTTCGCGCTCGAGCTCGAACGCGTAGCCATCGACTACTTGGATGCCGTGGTGCTGCAAGAAGACGGCCGGCGCTCGGAGATAGCGCAGGTCTTGGCAAACGAGCATAGAAGCATCAGCGAGTCGTTGTGGGGCAGGATTAACTACGGGCAGGAGTTTGCGCACGATCCGAATATGGATCTCGAGTACAAAATCTACGACGAGCTTCCCGAGGGCATGCGCCAGACGTTTGGCGAGCAGTTCAAAAAAGCCCGACATCATTCCGACGAAGCCGATGCAGTGGCTCTTGGCATCGAGCTCGAAGAGATCAAACGTCTTCGCGCGCAAGGTACGATTACCAAGCAGCAGGCCCACGAACTGCGCGAAAGCGTCTATCTCATGCAGATGACGTTGATCGCCGAGTAGGGGCGTTGGGCTTAAGAAAGCGATGGGGTCCCTGCTGGACTAACGTCCTTTGCGGTCGGCGACGTCGTTTGCGTGGATGACGTTGGTTCCCGAATGGCGGCGCCGGGTCTCACGAAGCGATGCAACGCACGCTCGGCTAGCGCCCTTCGCGGCTGGCGGTTTCGTTCACATAAGACAGCTGGATAGAAAATGCTTGTCCGACGAGCGCCGGGAATCCTGCAGGCAGGCCGTCAATGGCCGAAAACGCTTCTTCTAGCTCTTTGGAAAAGCCCTCAAGAGCCCGAGGATCGTACCAGGTATAATCCCATTCGGGCTCGAGCTCGCTGAACATCCTGGCCATAGATAAGATGAGGATATTGGGGTTTGCGCACATCCTTTCCATCTGATCGAGGGAAAGGCCCAACCCGAACGCCCCGCCGTAGTCGAAAACCGGCGATGTGCGGTATGCACCGGTTTCTACGTTGCGAACGGGGGCTGCACACCGATCCGTCCTGCGCCCCCGAGGCAGATCGAGCGCTTCACACCGATTCGGATGTTGCACCCGCATCGAACATTTATGATGGGCAATCCGCAACCACGGCGGACCGGCTGAAAGGCCGCAAGCAATCCCGGCGAACTAGCTGAGGGGCCCCAAGCGATACCGGCGAACTGATTGACCCAGTAGCTAAGCTTTTTGCTCGTGCCCAGACTCGCGCACACCCTTAGCGAGCGCGGTGTATGAGCTGGCAAGTTGACGCGGGTCCTCGTTGAAGTCCGTCTCCACCCATCGAACGACCGTTTCGACGAGAGCGCCCGTCAGGAATCGCGCCTCGTAGTCGTCGCGCGTGGCCTGTCGTAACCGAGCAAAAGCGGCTTCGCGCAGCGCCCCGACGAACTCGCTGGAACCACCGCCCACGAGAAGCGCCCGCACGGCGTGTCGATGCTCGGCCACGTGGCGCAACGCGTGCTCCACCTGGGCAGCCATGTCCCACCGACCAGTGAAATCGTGCCCGGGCTCCGCATCGGCAGGGGCGGCGACGTGCTCGATGACGCTTTCTACGAACGCCTCCATCACCCCTTCCTTGCCCTGGAAATGAGCATAAAAAGTGGCGCGTCCCACGTTAGCGGCATCGAGTATCTCCTGCACCGTCATGCGGGCGTATCCCTTTTCGTCGAGCAGGCGCTCGAACGCGTCTATGACCGCCGCCTCGGTGCGGGCGACCCTCCTGTCTGCCATGTGAACCTCCCGAACGATGAGGCCCTTCTGTTCGGAAGCGAACGGATGAGGGCCCTTGTTTGTTGCGTCATGTCGGTGCTCGGTTAATTATAGAACAAGTTGTTCGGAAATGCTCGCGCTCGACGTGGCTGCGCTTTTACTGCCGATAGCGTGGCTCGCCACGTTTTCGCCCGAGAGCGTGTCGCTTCGCAACAATTTCGAAATCGTTGCCACGGCGCTCTTTGCCCGAGCGCTCTTCGGCCAAGCGCCGGGGGTGGGCTTCATCGTCGCGCTCGCGCTCATGGCGCTCGGAAGCTGGCTTTCGCTGCCGCAACGATGACGAGGCTGCGCGTTAGCTCCTTGCCGTCCGGCGTTTGGCGTCGAGCGTCTTGTTCCGGGCGAACACGAGCCAGTTGATGATAAGCGCGGCGAGGTTGATAAGGTAAACCGCGAGCACCCAGTTCACATTGCCGCCGACGAACTTCGCGGCAATGCCTGCGACGTATCCGAGCGTGATGAGAGCCAGAAACATCCATGATGTGCCGGTGGCGGTTTTCGCTTTCCACGCCTTCATTGCATTGATTGGCCACGAAAGGCCAAAACAGACGAGCATGATCGCTTCGAGTACCGCCGCCATTCTTTTTCGCTCCCGTTCATCGTTCGTTTTCGTGCGTAGAACGGTATAGGCTTTGGCTCGGTGCGTGTCTACTCTACCAGCGATTCCTCACACGAACGGTAGACTTCGCTGCAACGTGCCAACGCTCAGGATGTAATCATGATGCCCAAACAGGAATGCGCGAAAAGCACAAAGCGTTATTCGGCAACAAGATAGCTGAAGATGCGGGCACATTTTCCGGTATCGAGAGCCGCCATGGCCTTTGAGGGACGCGCGGACCCCTGTGAGCAGGAACTCTACCAGATGTCAGCGAGGCGTTTGCGTGGCATTCGCAGGGCGTTGGCTGGCCATCAGCGAGGCGTTTGCGCGGCATTCACCAAGCAGCTTTCGTATACAATGGCTCAATGTAGGGAACCGAAGACGAGAGGAATGCATCATGAAGATTACGGTTCTTAACGGAAGTCCGCGCAAGCAAAACACCGACGCTCTGGTCGCTGCCTTCGTCGAGGGCGCCGAGGCTGCTGGCCACGAGGTCGAGGTCCTCAAAGTGGGCAAGATGAACATCGCGGGCTGCAAGGCGTGCGAGTATTGCCACGGAAAAGGGGAGGGCGCCTGCATTCAGAAGGACGACATGGAGCAGGTCATTCCTGCCTACAAAGATGCCGATGTGGTCGTGTTCGCCTCGCCCATCTACTATTTCACGATGTCGGCGCAGATCGAAGCTGCAATCCAGCGCGTCTATTGCATCGGCAAGCCTCCCAAAGCGCAGAAGGCGGCGCTGCTGCTGAGCTCGGGTTCGCAGGGCGTTTATGACGGCGCTATCGGCCAGTACAAGAGCATGGTTGGCTACATGGGTCTCGAGGATGCGGGCATCGTTACCGCCGCCGGCGACGAAAACGGCACGCCCGAAAAGCTCGCCGAAGTCCGGGAACTCGCCAGCAAGCTATAGGGGGAAAGCGCGCGTTTTTTACACACCTATCTGAACGTATTCAAGCCCGGCCGCCCATGCGAAGTTTCGCCTGAGCGGCCGGGCTTTGTTTCGGCTGAACAAAACCCGCCAAAAGTTCGGAACCGTACCATTGGCCCAAATCGTTCTCTTGCGCCATCGACCTCGCAAAACTACAGTGCAAGAGCAGTTGGCGGTTCTTTTGGTAGCGGGGCTCATCTCAATGTGGTTTTTGTTCATCCTTGTGTCGGCGTTGTTTTCGGCGCTATGCATGGTTGCCATGAA
>CADBQL010000216.1 GCA_902796815.1 uncultured Coriobacteriaceae bacterium
CAATATCGTAGTATTTGGTCGAGATTCTTGCTAGACCCGATAACGAAAAAAGATGCAATCGCGGACGTGGATGGCAGGAGCAAAACGCATTTCCTAGCCGCAGATGGAGACGCACTGCAGGGGCATGAAAGGAAAACTAAGATGGTCGAAGACATTACCGCGCGCAATGTGGCGGGCATCTCCAATCCAGCATTTCGCCGCTATGCGCAGGCGTACGCAGATATAGAAACGGATTTCTATAAGGCAGTCGAGGCGTTCGGCTTGCCGTTTGCGGAGGAATTGGAAGACGTAGCCTCAAGCGAGCTTGCCGCGTACGCCGAGAACCTGCCCCAGCTTGGCGTACGCGTGCAAAACGATGGCCGCAGCTTCGTGTGGGGTTGGATTTCGCCAGCATGCCTCACCTGCCGCCGTGGCGAAGGAACCGAGACGTATCTCTCGTCCACACAATGTCCGCGCCACTGCTTTTTCTGCTTTAATCCCAACCAGCGCGATTACGAGTATTACCTCACTCATGTCCACGACATGGCCGCCGAGCTGCAGTCCCGCTACGATTCCGGGGTCCATTACGTCGATTTGGCAGTTACGGGTGGCGAGCCTCTCATCCACGCGGATGCGACCGTGGCGTTCTTCCGTCGCGCCAAGACTTTGTACCCGCAGGCGTACACGCGTCTCTATACCTCGGGCAGCGGTCTTACGCCACGGGTTTTGAACGATTTGCTGGACACAGGCTTACAAGAAATTCGCTTCAGCATAAAACTCGACGAAGGTCCTGCTTCCGTCGAGGAGACGCTTGGCAAGCTCGTCTCATGCGTGGGGCGTGTGCCCCACGTTATGGTCGAGATGCCCGTCATGCCTTACCAGATGTCGGAGATGCGGGACCTGCTCCTGCGCCTTGACGCACTTGGCGTGGATGGCATCAACTTGTTGGAGCTGTGCTTCCCCCTACACAACGCCCAGGAGTTCGCTTCACGGGGAATGCTGTTGAAGGCTCGGCCGTTCCGCGTTGTGTATGACTATCTCTACGCCGGCGGCTTGCCAATTCACGGCAGCGAGCGCGCCTGCTTGCAGTTGGTCGAATTCGCCGCTCGCGAGAAGCTGCGCATGGGCGTACACTACTGCTCTCTGGCCAACAAACACACGTCGCAGATCTACCAGCAAAACACGCACATCCACGTGGAATCGTCTTTGCACGCCATGAGCGAGAGGGACTGCTTCCTGAAGAGCGCCAAGGCATTCGGGACTGATTGCGCTAAGGCCGAACGGGTTCTTCGACGTTGCGGCAAGACGCGAATGGCGCGCGAGAGCTACGACGACGTTGAGACGCTCGAGTTCCCTATCGAGGATATAGCCCTACTCGCATCCGATATGCCGGATATGGAAATAGCCGTGAGCGTGTGCGTGGCGGAAATGCGCGGGAGCGCCCCTGTGCTGCGCGAAGTTGCACTCCAGCGAACAACCGCCGCATCGTTCGACACCGATTGCGACTGGTAAGCTGCACCAGGCGCTGATTCGACGTCCACGACCGCCTTGGCATGTCGGCGCAAATCTAATCTTTTAGATTTGCTGAGGCACACGTTCGCAACCATGATGATCGCCAGCGGCACCGATGTGCGCACAGTGGCGAGCTATTTCGGGCACTCGTCGGTCTCGATGGCGCTCAATACTTACGCAGACGTCGACCCCGACGCGAAACTGCAAGCCGTCAGCAAGATAGAGGCCTCCTTCGACATAGACATGGCCGGTATCTGCGGCGGCAACCCGCTAAGCGCCCTCGCCCCCCAGCCGCAGCTCCCGGGCGTCACCTTCACCGTCGAGCAGTTGGAGGCGATGCTGGCCCAAGTCAAGCAGGTCGAAGAAACCCGGTGATTCCAACATCGCCCGCAACATGCTAGCGGAGGTGCCCTATGAGAGTTCTGGATGATCTATCCCGGGCAACATCAGAGCAAGCAAGGGCGTCAAATACTCGCGACGGAAGAGCACGGTTCGGCAACATATCTACGATACAGAATCGAAATATCCTATACTATGCATAGACCAGGTATTAACAAGGAGGCTATGATGGCGGCGAGGAGCGCAGAGGTGAAGTCGTACGTGCTGCCCGACGTGAAGGCGGGGGCGCAAGCGGTGTACGCGCGCTGGGGCATGAGCTTGAGCGATGCGGTGAACACGTTCCTGATCAAATCCATCGAGGTGGGCGGTCTGCCGTTCGACATGCGACCGGAAGCGCGGCCTGCATACGACAC
>CADBQL010000217.1 GCA_902796815.1 uncultured Coriobacteriaceae bacterium
AATCTACCTAGCGCCCTTCATAGCCTGGTATCCGCTCTATCTTCCCGAGGCCGTCCTCTCCAACAGGCAGCTGGGAATCGGGCGAGATGACCTTCTGGAGCCGGTGCCGTGGGATGCGTGCTACTGCAGAGACTTCTCGGGCCCAAGGCTGTTCTGGGACGGGAACATCTATAATTGTTGCTCTCAGTTCACCCTTGAGATACCCCGCATGCGCGTGGGAGCGGTCGGGGAGACGACCCTGGCCGAAGCTTGGCGGCGCATGAACTCCGACCCCATCCTCGACGTGATCCGCAGGGCCGGTGTGACGTGGCTCGCCGAGAGGGCGAAGGAGCTCGGCGCACCCGTCAGGCAGCGCTACACCTCGGAATGCGAGCTTTGCAGGGACCTTTTGTGCGACGAGGGGCTGGCCTCGAAGCTCGAGCCGCTCGCGCGCGAGGAGTCGCAGAAGCGCAGGCTCGCCTGGCTCCTTCGAAAGTGAGCAGAGGAAGCCGGCACTGCGCGGTTACGTTGCTAGTACCATTTCCCCCAAGAGATGAGAAAGCCTTTCATAACCAACAGGGAGAAGCAGACGATTCCCGCATACGGTTGCCGCGAGGCGATGAACGCTGCGACACACGCGACCGAAATGCCCAAACCCACGGCAATCAAACGCCTGCTCCATATGGGTTTATCCATATTGGCTAAAAGCAGCCCGAGCAGGCCTTCCAAGACCGTGGCGCAGACAAGAACCACAAACACTGCTTTCAGCCAAGGGTTTACGCTGTTCAATTCGAGGAGTGCCACCGTGGCGGTGGAATCCATGCCATTGCCAAAAGCGGGTATGAACAGCAGGAAGAACATGAGCGTGTCGAGTGCGCTGCAGGTGTGCGAGCGGTACTTTTCGGCGAATTCCCTCTTCTCATCTGCTGCCGCTATCAAGATCTCGTCAGGGCAAATAAGCTCGTCTATCGTTACGCAGAAGAAGCGCGATAGCTCCTTGAGCGAATCGATGTTAGGGTAACCTCTTCCTGACTCCCATTTCGAAACCGCGGTCCTGGAGATGTAGAGCGCCTCGGCGAGCTCTTCTTGCGTAAGCGACTTCGACTTCCGCAATTTTTGGAGTTTCTCGCTGAATTCCATCGTCATCCCTCCGTACGTTAATCGGCTTTGCTGCAATCAATGCATGTTGCGGCATAACGGTACGTCATGAACAGCCCCGCCGCCAAAAGGACTGCTCCAACGATGTCCGTCGCCCAATGAACGCCGGAAATCAGCCTTCCCACGACCATGAACGTTGAGAATACGATGGCGAACGCAGCTGCTCCTTTCGCGAATGGCGAGTTGCCCAATCTCCTTTCGAGCTGGTAGGCCAGCGTCGGCATAACGCTCAGGACCAGCAGGGTCGTGGAAGATGGGTAGGACGCTTCCATGACACCGTCTATGGGTACGGGACGGTAATTAACCGGAACAGCTTCGAAAACCAGATACGTAAAAGCGACTAATATGTAGTAGATGCCAAGAAGCAGCAGATCCGAGTCGACCCCTATTAGGTTTCTGCGCCTGACAAGCTGCACGAAGCCCAACATCCCGAAACCTAGGCAGACCGCGACCGGCACGAGGCCGAGCCAATTGGTGATCGTGTAGAGCGACATATGGACACCCGTTAGGTTGTGGAACCAAGTGTTGAGCATTGCGAAACCGATGTCGGTGCCGTTCTGTCCGACTGGCTGTACGTCCACGATTTGGACCAGCGCGGTCCATAGGACGAAGGAGGCGAGCAGCGCCATACCCGCTATGAAGTCCCTTCTGATCCCTTTCATCATTCTCGTTCTCGTTCTCGTTCTCATTCGAACATTCCTTTCTTCCGATGGCCCCATGGCAAGATGAAGGTAGCTGCCATGGGACCGTTGGGAAAGAGCCGCGTCGTCACATTGGTGATACGACCCGTGTCATCGCAATCTAGCAGGTGATTTGCCGCACTGCACTCGGACCAGCGGCACTCTTGTCACTACCTCCGCCTGAGCCTCGCAGCGATGGTGTTCAGGTGATCGAGGGCACCCGCATCTATGGCTTCGCGGTCTCCTGCGGCGTACTCGTTATCGCACTGGATCCAGTCGAACCACGCCTCGCGTGTGCAGGCCATCTCGTGGATGTCGAGGATCTCGGCAACCTCTGTCTGCGCGAAGTTGGTGCGCCACCAGTCTATGTCGTGCATGTAGTCGAGCTGGTCAGGCGTCCAGGACATAAGCAGGCACGCGGGCAAGTTGTCATGGCAATCGCGAATCATGCCGGGTATGGCGAAGAGCAGCTCTCCGCCACGCTTGACGAACGGCAGAAGGCGCTCGCCTAGATACTTGGGGTCGCGACCGAAATAGTTGTACGAGTCGACGCTCACGATGACGTCGAAGAAGCCTTCTGCGAAGGGAAGCGCAGTCGCATCGGCCTTCAGGGGGACGACCTGACGGTTGGTGAGGCCGCACTCCTTGAAGAAGCGCATGTTGTCGGTCGGGTCGCTCCAGAGGTCGGCGGCGTAGACGGTAAAGTCGCATTCGCGCGCCATGAGGGCGCTCGTGAGCCCAGCACCGCTGCCGAGGTCAAGCACGACG
>CADBQL010000218.1 GCA_902796815.1 uncultured Coriobacteriaceae bacterium
CGGCGTTCCCGACAAGAAATACGGCGAGGAGGCAATGGCCTGCATAATCCTCATGGAGGGCGAAGAAGCCACCGAGGACGAGATGCGTGAGTACGCACAGCAACGCATCGCGCGCCACAAGGTCCCGCGCTACATCCGTTTCGTCGACTCGTTCCCCATGAACGCCGCCGGCAAGGTGCTCAAGTACAAGATGCGCCAAGACGCCGCCCGCGAACTGGGCTTCGACGTCGAAGAAGCCGACAAGCTCGGTTCGTAATTCGGGGCGCCTGCAAGCGTAGCCACCAAAGCTCAGCAATTGAAAAAGCCCGCTTCAAGCGGGCTTTTTACATATCTTGTGCCGCGCTATTCCTTGGAGTTGCGCGACATCGCGATTTTGCCGGTGCGGGTAATCTCCTTGATGCCGTAGGCGCGCAAAAGGTCTTCGATGCCCTGCATCTTGGACTCGTCGCCAGTCGCCTCGATCGTGAGCGAGCCACGCCCAACATCGACGATCTTAGCGCGGAAAAGATTCGCGATCTCGATGACTTCGCTGCGGCGCTCGGCCGGCGCGTTGACCTTAAACAACACGAGCTCACGCTCTATGGACGGATCGTCGGTCAGGTCGGTAATCTTGTGCACGACCACGAGCTTGTTCAGCTGCTTTTTGATCTGCTCCCACGCCTCTTCGTCAACATTGGTGATGATGGTGATGCGCGAGCGCGTGGGGTCTTCGGTCGTGCCCACCGACAACGACTCGATATTGAAACCACGTCGTGAGATAAGCGCCACGACGCGCATCAACACGCCAGGCCGATTCTCCACGAGTACCGAAAGCACGTTGTGTTCTTTCGTGCGTGCCATTAGCGACCCCCTTTCGCACTCGATGCTTGCTCATTTGCTCGAGAAAAGCCTGATGGCAAGCCACCCAAGCCTGTAGGAGCGCCCTCTTCGTCACGCGCGCCCAACCCGTTGCAGCAGCTCGGACCCGAACCTTGTCGACGCGCAAACGCGTCGACGTCGGGCTCTGCCCAGCGGTCTAAGTCGCTTAGATCGTCCCAGTCCTCCTGGCCATCCTGGCCGCCTTTATTACCTCGGTTGTCCTGGTTGACGCCATCATCCCGATCGCTTTCTTCACCCTGGTCGCCCCAGATGCGCAAGCCTTCCCCGCTATCGATTGCGCCGATGACCTCGGTCAGCCCGCCGCCAGGCGCCACCATCGGAAACACGCTTTGATCGCGCGGTATCCGCAGGTCAAGCAAATATGGCCCCGCAGTCGAAAGCATGCGCTCATACGCCGCTTCCACATCTTCGGGTCGCTCGACGCGCTCAGCATGCCAGCCGTACGCCTCGGCGAGCTTCACGAAATCGGGCACGTCGGCAAGCTCGGTCGCCGAATAACGCTCGCGGTAGAAAAGCTTCTGCCACTGGCGCACCATGCCGAGCGCACGGTTATCAACGACCACAACCTTCACCGGCACGCCATGCGCGGTTGCCGTGGCCATTTCCTGAAGGTTCATCTGGAACGAGCCGTCGCCGGCGATGCACACGACCGTTTTATCAGGGCATCCAATCGCCGCCCCGACCGCCGCCGGAAAACCGAACCCCATGGTTCCAAGACCGCCCGACGAAAGAAACGTACGCGGCAAATCGCGATCGATGAACTGTGCCGCCCACATCTGGTGCTGCCCCACTTCGGTCGCCACGATCGTCTCCGCCGGATCGAGCGCAGACGAGAGCTGCCGCATCGCGATCTCTGGCACAATTTCACCAGGTATTTCCTTCATGCGATCGTCATACATGGGGAAACGCTCACGCCACCGCTCGATGCGGGCCAGCCACTCGGCAGTATCGGGCGGATCGAATTTTCCCAATTCGTCAAGGAGGCTTACGAGCACGCGGCGCACATCGCCGACAATGGGGACTTGGGCTTCGCGAACTTTTCCGATCTCTGCCGGATCGATGTCGATATGGATGACCTGCGCGTCGGGGGCGAACGTGGAAAAGTTCCCCGTCACGCGATCAGAAAACCGTGCGCCGCACGCAACGATCAAATCGGATCTGTTCAAAGCCATGTTTGCATACTTAGATCCATGCATGCCCACCGCACCAAGATTCAGCGGCTCCGACGAGGGCACCGCACCCTTAGCCATGAGCGTGACGACGGCCGGAATGTGCAAATCGCGCGCTAAAGCCGTGACCTGCTCGGATGCGCCTGACGAAACGACACCACCTCCCACGTAGAGCACTGGACGACGCGCCTCGGAAATCAACCGAGCGGCGGCGCGGATTTGCTTGGCGTTGCCACGATACGTTGGCTTGTACGACGGGATGTTCACCGCATCAGGGTACTCGAACGTGATTTCGGTGCTTAGGATATCGGACGGAACGTCGATGAGCACAGGGCCTGGACGTCCGGTTTTGGCGATATGAAACGCCTCTCTGAACGTCCGCGCGATATCCTCAGCCGAAAGCAGCAGATAGCTGTGCTTCACGACTGACATGGTCATGCCCACGATATCGGATTCCTGGAACGAATCCGTGCCGATCATCGCACGCGGCACCTGCCCGGTCACGACCACGAGCGGAATGGAGTCCATGTAAGCCGTCCCGATGCCCGTCACCGTATTCGTGGCTCCAGGACCGCTGGTCACGAGCGCGACGCCCACGTTTCCGGTCGCGCGCGCGTAGCCATCCGCCTCGTGCACCGCTCCCTGTTCGTGGCGCGCGAGCACATGGCGCAACTGCGTGGAATCGTACAGTGCGTCGTAGATTTTGATGGCTTGCCCGCCCGGGTAGCCGAACAGCAGGTCAACCCCCTCGGCCTCAAGCGACGCGATGATCGCCTGCGCGCCGGTCATGCGCAGCCCCTGCTTGGGATTGCGCGACCCCAAGCCGCGCGGCGCGCCTTCGCGCGCGACCATGCCGATAGTCTCGTGTTTCTTCTCGTCTGCCATGCTACGTTCCGTTCTTCGCCTTCCTTCGGAAAAGCCCCTCTCCCAATGAGTCGCGCCCCTGGGGCATGACTCATCGGGATGAGTAATGCCCCAGGGGCGCGACTCATCCCATTAAAAAATCCCAGCACAGCAAGCTGCACCAGGACCGCAAGGCAAGACTCAGGCATGCCAGACCGATAACGGGGTCGCCGGCTCAGCTTACTAGCGCATCTACCTGCGAAGATCGTTCGCCAGGCGAGGCGCTTTCACGCCGAACTGCTCGGAGGGGCTCTCAGCCGCCCGCCGCATCGGTTGGCAGCGGGTTCGTCTGCGCATCCCTCGTCTACGCATGTATCGTATGAAATTACGGTGAGTATAACCTTTCGCAAAGCGATGTGGAAGTGAGCCTCGCTTGTTTTCACATTTTGCAAAACGCTAAAGCAAACCCGGCTTGCTTTCGCATCTGACGAGCGGCCCGCAACGCGAGCGCCGCGGGCCGTCGTTTTGCTAGAGGCCCGAAACCGCAAGCAGCTTTTGCGAAACGCGCGAGGTCACCTCGATATAGTAGGCGTAATCGGCAGCTGACAAGTTATTGGTATCGACCGCATTCACTTTCTGCATGAAGTCGGAATAGCGCTGCATGTAATCAGAGTAGTCTTGCAACATGCTCATCGTATCGCCCGAATCCTGATAGTTTTGCATGAACTCAATATATTCGTCCATGAAAGCTTCGTAGCTATCGAGCATTTCCTTGAGCGTTGGGTCGACAAAATCTGCAGAGGTCGCATCTGCACCGTTTGTCGCCGCTTCCGGCTCAGGCGCTTCATCCTCAGAAGCGGTCGCACTTGGCTGCGATTCCTCTGCCGGCTTCGACTCTTCTGCAGCCGCTGAATCCGATTGTGAATCCCCAGAAGCAACCTGTTCTGATTGCGAATCCCCGGAAGCAACCGACGCCGCATCGCGGGGCTGTCCCTTCCTAAACGAAATGCCAGAATCGCCGTGGCCCATTGTCAGTACGTCGCCGTCTAATGAAAAAGTCCCTGATAGTGAGCCGCTTCTAAACGACCCATCCGTATCGCTTGTGGGCTCCCATGTGATGTCGTTGCTCGCATCGCCCATCACAAAAAGCCCTGTGCCATCTTCGTTGAGGGCCAGATACGAGTCGACGCCTTTTTTGCGAGCAGCTTCCAAGTCGCTTTCGTCGAAATTATGGTCCGCATCGGTGAAACTAATCATGTCCCAGGTGCCAACGAAGTTTGCCTTTGCCCCTTCGGCGGAAAACGCTGGATGCGCCATCGGTGCCGCACTTTCACCAGATTTGAAGCCTTCTGCGTACGAACCGCTCGAGCTGCTCGAACCGCTCGTGCTCATCGCGGCAGAGCACGCTGCGCTTATGAGCAGCGCGAACACCGTAACGATTGCGCACAG
>CADBQL010000219.1 GCA_902796815.1 uncultured Coriobacteriaceae bacterium
GTCGGCGCCGAGCGCGTACACAGCATTAACAGCGAAGTCAACGTCGAACCTATCGTCGCATACTTGAGCGAGGAAAACGTTGCCGACCTGGTGCGCGACTCCGACTGCGTCATCGACTGCCTCGACAACTTCGAGGCGCGCTTCTGGCTCGCGCATGCCTGCCAAACGCTCGGATTGCCGCTTGCCTATGGAGCCATCGCCGGTTGGTTCGGCCAAGTATGTACCGTATTCCCTGGCGATGCCTCATTCGTGAGCATCTACGGCGAGCCCGTCGGAAAAAGCCAGCACATGACGCTCGGCAACCTGCCTTTCACCGCCTACGTCGTCGCGGCCGTTCAAGCTGCCGAAGCGGTTAAAGTCGTGCTCGAACGCCCTGGCCTGATACGAAACCGCTTGCTCATGATCGACCTGCTCGACGGCTCAGTCGACGATGTCGAGCTACGGTAAGGCTGTGACGTGAACAGTTTTTTCGGAAAGGGACGAAAGAAAGCAATTGCGCTCGCCCTCCCGATAGCAAGCGCTCGGCGGCAAATGAACGGATGAGCATGCTCGGTGATGGACGCACGCTCAATCTCGATTGCGGTATCGCATACGCACGAATAGCCTCTTGGCTCGACGACGAGCTGCACCTCCCCTACCTCGATGGCCGCTGGTTGTACAGGCTGGAATCCTCATTCGATCAGGAAAACAGGCAGGAAACTTCCACCTGCACCATCGCGCTCGAGCCCCTCGAAAGCCGCCCGCTCGGCGCTATAGTGCTCGAGCGCTCGCACTTGACCGCGCAAGGCAACCCTGATGCACTCGCCTCGTTCGAGAGGCTTTTCACTCTACGCTTTATTTCTGCCGGCGGCTAGCTCTAGATGGGAAAGGAGCCTGACCCCTTGTTCACTGCGCCATCGGGATCCCGAAGCAAAACCCCAGGTGAGGGCGCGACATCGGCGATTCCGCAGACACAAACTTAATTATTCTAAAACTACGAGGACAAGCCGATGCACGTTCTCACCTGGGGTTTTGCGGAACGCGCGGACCCCAGTGAATAACGACCCCCATCCCGCTCAGTAGTGCTGACGAACGTTGCCGGGACGGTCGACGCGATAGCCGCCGAGCTCTTGCATGCGCGCAGCGAAAGCATCGCTTTCGAGCACCTCGAGCAGCGCGCGAACCATGGGCGTTTCCCATGCATAATCGGGAATGAGCAGGTCGTATTGCTCTTCGCACACAGGCACGAAACCCAGACCGTACATTTTGGCAGCCGAGTAAATGCCCATGCCCGCATCGGCCGAACCCGCCTCCACGAGCGCCGCGACCGCCGTATGCGTGAATTCCTCATGGTCGTAGCCGTAAATCGCGCCGCTGTCGATTCCATCGCGCTTGCATAGGTAGTCGGCCAGGATGCGCGTGCCCGAACCCTTCTGGCGGTTCACGTAACGTCGGCCTTCGCATGCCAAATCGGAAAGCGACTCGATGCCAAGCGGATTGCCCGGCGCCACCATGAGGCCTTGTTGGCGGTAGACGCACTCCACCTGACGCACGCCGCCTTTGGGGAAATTCCTCGTCAGGTACGAGACATTGTACTCGCCCGTCGACTCGTCGAGCAGATGGATGCCGCCGCAGTGGTTTTCGCCACGCTTGGCGGCAACGATTGCGCCCATCGAGCCCACATGGGTCGATGCAACCGAAAACTCCGGCCAGCGCGCATGCATGAGCTGCGCGACCTCATCGATGAGCGGATCGTGACTGCCGATGACCACGAGCGAGCGCTCGATTTCGGCACGCGGGCGAAGCAAGCGCACGTCAACGACATCTCCTGCCTCGAAGCCCTCGCTGTTCTGAGGCACTTCCATGATGCCATCCGCTTTGACAAACGAAGTGACCACGCCCGCCCCGCGCGAAAGCGGCGTCGCGACCGCCTTATCGCCGACCATCCCCAAACGCACACGCACGTATTCCTTGTATTTGAGCGAAGAGACGCATGGACGCGCAAGCGTGGCGCGCATATGCTCCGCTTGCCCCGCCGAACAGCCGATAAGCTGCTCGATGATGGGCTTGACCAGCTCTTCGACGACGATGATGCCGCTTACGGGATAACCGGGTACGCCGATAATCGCCGCTGTGCGTCCAGACACATCTGCATCCGCAATGCCAAGAATCGCTGGCTTCCCGGGTTTGATGGCTATGCCATGGTAGAGCACATCCCCAACTGCAGCAACGCAACGCGACGAATAGTCATCGCGACCGGCGGACGATCCCGCGTTCAAGAGCACGATATCGCATTCCGAAACGGCCGTGCGCAGGGCTTTCTCCACAAGCTCGGGCTTGTCGGGCACGATCGGGTAGACCACCGGCTCGCCGCCCCACTCGCGCACCATGCCGCTAAAGATCGTCGAATTGAACTCCATAACGTCGCCTGGACGCGGATTGGCGCTCGGAGCCACGACCTCGTCACCCGTCGGAATGATGCCCACGCACGGCCGGGAGATGACGCGGACTTCCTGCACGCCTGCCGCGAGCATCGCGCCCATGGCCGCAGGCTCGATACGCACGTTCGACGTCAGAAGCATCTCGCCTGCGCAGATATCCTCGCCGATTTGGCGGATGTTACCCCACGGAGCGATGGCCGCGTATAACGTAACGGGACATGTCCCCAGGTCATCTACAGTATCTCCCTCAGCGTAGACGATATCTTCGATCATGACGACCGCATCGCAGCCCTCCGGCAGCGGGTCTCCCGTATCCACTACGATATAGTCGTCAGGTTGCAAAACCACCGGCGTCGTCGCAGTAGCGCCGAAGGTCGAGCTCGCCGCTACCGCAATACCGTCCATGGCGCAGGCATGATAATGAGGGGCCGAAATCGCAGCGTACAGCGGCTCTGCCGTCACGCGCCCGAGCGCATCCCCGACGGGCACGTATTCACTCGCAGGGCGCATGCCTCGCACCACCAACTCGTTTAGAAAGCCTTCGCGGGCTTCTTCGAGCGCCGCATTACTCAGATATTCGAACGCCATGGTTCTCCTTCCGCCTCACCTGCGAAAAACGATTCCCTTGAGATTATGCTGGATGAGTTATTCGAACGGTACAATCTCCACTTCGCTGCCAGCAGCAAGGCCTTCTTGATTGCGGTCGATGACGAAATAGCCGTCCGCACAGCTCAACTGCGAAATAAGGCCCGACTTGCCGCGAATCGGCGACGCGACGAGCACGCCATCGGCAGACGAAAGCCGTACGGCAACGAACTCGCTGCGGCCGTGGTTGGATGGCACCGCAGCATCGAGTGCGGCTTTGACCGCACGACGGCTTCGACGCGCTTCCCGATGCCCCCATCCACCTCCGAGCAGCGGCGCCACGAGCTCGAGGAACGTGAAATACGCTGCCACGGGATGTCCTGGCAACCCAAACACGGGTTTTCCCCCGACATCGGCGCACATCGTGGGCTTGCCAGGCTTGACCGCAATACCGTGAAACAACAGCTCGCCGTACGCGCTGAGAACGCGCGCCGTGTTGTCCTTTTGGCCCGCCGATGATCCGCCCGACACGATTATCACGTCGGCGAGTTCGAGGGCGTTTCCCACGACCGCGAGCAGCGCCTCGTATTCGTCCGGCACAATGGGAAAACGCACCGCACGTCCTCCGCACGCTTCGACTGCGGCGGCAAGCATCGGCGCATTGACATCACGCATCTGCGACGCGACAGGAGTCTGCGCCACGTCGACGATTTCATCGCCAGTGGAGATGATGCCGACACGCATCGGCACACGTACATCAACTTCGATCACGCCCAGGCTGGCAAGCGTGCCGATATGATGCGCGCAAAGTTTGGTACCCGACGGGATTAGCACTTCACCAGGCATGATATCATCGTTTTTGAAAACGATGTTGTCGCCGGGCGCCACGGGGCGCGCAACGCCGATCGTGCCATCGCCGTATTCTTCGCAGTACTCGAGCATCACAACCGCGTCTGCCCCAGCAGGCAATTGACCACCGGTGGGAATGCGAACGCAAGTCCCCGGCTCGCAAGCGCAATCGGGATCGACGCCCATGAGCACCTCGCCCGCCAGCGTGAGCAGCGCGGGCAGCGCATCGGAGCATCCAAACGTATCAGCCGCGCAAACGGCAAAACCGTCTACCGTCGTACGGTCGAACGGTGGCACTCCTTCCTCAGCTACGACATCGCACGCGATCACGCGCCCACATGCATTCTCAAGCGCAATGCGCTCCACGCCCCCTCCGAGATTGCCGAATGCCTCCGCCACAAGCGCTGCGGCTTTTTCCAACGATACGACTTCGAGCATACCCCACCTTTTCTCCGAAATGAGCGGAGGGTCAGGCCCTTCGCGCATTCATGCCGAATGTGAGCGCGATGCCTTGCTGACATTCATGCCAAATGCGCGCGAGGACAAGTCCTCCACACATTCCACCTGCGCA
>CADBQL010000220.1 GCA_902796815.1 uncultured Coriobacteriaceae bacterium
ATCGTTTCCCACTTCTACCTCAGCGTCCTCTTCCATCATTCCGTCCATAGCGTTAGCCTCGTTCTGGTAAGGCGAAAGATCGATGTCGTAGGGAAGGCCTTTGGGCATATCGTTGATCTTTATCTTCTTGCCTTCGCGATAGGTGTTAAGCCAATTTGTCAGCCCCTGGTCGCGCTCGTAACCCTCGAATTGTTCGCGCACTTCGGCAATGACGCTCTCGTCGACGCCCTCGAGCGTTTCAGCATTTTCGGGAACCGCATCGGGATTGTACATCTTGAGAACTGCAAGGATATCAGCATCCGAAATACCCTGGAGATCCGTTACGACCTTTTTGCCAAGCTCGGTCCTCATGAGGCTCTTTTTAATGGCGTCCTTAACGTCATCTGTGGTCATCCCCTGCTGGGTGAGCATTTGTTCGAATTCCTCGTTGATACCGTATAACTTCATTTCCTCTTCGTAGTTCTTCTTTTCCTGTTCGAATCCCTCATCGATAGCCTGCTCGGTTATCTGAACGCCATTTTCTTCAGCAGCCTGCTTTAAAAGTTCATCCGAAACGAATTGCTCGATCACGACTGAACGCGCGTCTTCGGGAGTCATGTTGTTTGAAACCAGCATCTTGCCCCATTGCTCATCTTCGGCAAAACCCTGCGTCGTTCTGATCTTGGCGATCGCATTTGTAATATCGTTTTCACCAATCTGGACTTTGTCGACCTGAGCCGCCACGCCACCCGTCACATCGTAGCCTTCGCTCGTCGGCAGCGTCGCCAAAAACGTGGGCAGGCAAAGCAGAACGCCCAAGATGAGCGCAATTATGCCGACGGCCACCAAATGTCCGATGCCTTGCGGCTCTTTTGTTTCGAGGACGGCAGCATCGCCTTGCGAAATCGAGGCGGAAGAAGAAGCGTCTTGCTCCGCCTGCGCGACCTGCTGGGTTACTTCTGAAGCAGATGCAGAGACCGACTCGACAGCTTTATCGGCCTCCGCAGCGTCCTGCTCTGGAGCCGCTTCGGAAATGGCCTGTTCAACTGGCTCGGCCTGAATATCTTCGGAAGTCTCAGGCGCTGCCGAATCGTCCAGCATCTCGTCAGCCGTCGCTTCAGCGGACTCACCAGAATCCTCAGCGCCGACCGCCTCTTCGACCACGGCATCTAACGCGGCAGAGGCCTCGTCCCCAGCTCCATCGTCGAGCGGTTGCGCCACTGGAATCTGCTCGTTTTTTTCTTCTGCCATTATTTCTCCGTTCTGCCATCAGCTCCGCTTGCTCGCACTCATTGCTTATCGTAAAACACCAGCGCGCAATGATGCGTTACTCGTTGCATCTCATGCTACACAACATCGTCGCATCTCCAAGTGAAGCACATCCCGACTTCGCAGCTTCTACAGTGTGCTGTCACCTTACGGACATGTACGGTTGCAGCTCATGGTATGATTCTGCCCATGGGTTGCCAAGGAGCACATATTGCGTTTTCGGGCGTTGGACTGATATACGATGACGGGTCCGAACAGCTTGAGGTATTGCGTGACGTCGATATCGCCATAGAGCCCGGCGAGGCGATCGCGCTCATCGGCCCTTCGGGATGCGGAAAATCAACCCTGCTCAAACTCGCGGCCGGCATGCTGCAGCCCACGCGCGGAACGGCGCTCGTCAACGGCATGCCAGCACAGAAGCCACGTCAAGAAACAGCGCTCATCCCGCAAGACCTGGGGCTTTTCCCCTGGAAAACCGTATTGCAAAACGCGGCGCTTGGCCTCGTGGTGCGTAAGGTTCCCAAATCCGAAGCGCTCGATCGCGCGCGAAAAGCTCTCGAACAGGTGGGGCTCGTGGGATTTGACCGCGCGTTCCCCAAGGAGCTTTCGGGCGGCATGCGGCAACGTCTGGCGCTTGCCCGCGCGCTTGCGATGGACGCCGACTTGCTGCTGATGGACGAGCCACTTTCGGCCGTAGACGCGCTTATGCGCGAATCGATTCAAGATTTACTCCTTGACCTGTGGAAACGCCGCGGACACACGCAACTGCTCGTGACGCATTCCATTGAGGAAGCGGTCTTTTTGGGTTCGCGAATCATCGTATTCAGCGACCGGCCAGCTCGCGTGCGCCAAGATATCCGAAACCCCCTGATGGGCTCGCCCGATTGGCGGGACTGCGCCGAATTCGCAGCGCAATGCAATGCAGTGCGCCACGCGCTCGCCGAGGGGGTCGCCTCATGAAGCGCTCGTTCTTCCGCAAAATCGGCGGCTATGCGTTCGCCATCGTCTTCATCATAACTGGTTGGTGGCTTACCGCCGTCGTCGTCAACTCGCCGGCACTGCCGACGCCGCCTGCCACATTCGACGTGCTGGCCGAAAACATGTCCGTCCTCGTACCGTTTTTCTGGACGAGCGCCTACCGCGTCGTGGTTTCGCTGGTCATCGGAACTGCGCTCGCAGTTCCCATCGCACAGCTCTGCGCCCGGTCACGCGTGCTCGACACCCTGTTCGCGCCCGTATTGTATCTGCTCTATCCTATCCCCAAAGTAGTTCTGCTTCCCATTCTGCTCTTCTTGTTCGGCCTTGCCGATGCGCCAAAAATCGTGCTCATTTCGCTTACGGTGTTCTTCCAGGTGCTCGTCGCCGTGCGTGATGCGGTGCGCGCCGTCCCCGAGAGCGCCTTGGTTTCGATCCGCTCGCTCGGAGGCAGCGCTTTCGACGAATACCGCCACGTCATACTGCCGGCAACAATGCCCGCCGTGTTCACCTCGCTGCGTATTGGCGTCGGAACAGCGATCGCGGTGCTGTTCATTGCCGAGGCGATGGCCGGCTCGACGGGACTCGGGTATTTCATCATGCAATCCTGGTCCATGGTCAACTATCCACGCATGTTCGCCGGCATCATCGCCATGGCTCTGCTCGGAGTCATTTTGTATGCTGTATTCGACCTGGCCGAACGCCTGCTCACAAAGTGGCGCTGAGCCTGCTTCATGTCCTTGCTCCACACGGCGAATGAGTCGCGCCCCAGGGGCGTGACTCATTGCTGGGTCATGCTCCCCC
>CADBQL010000221.1 GCA_902796815.1 uncultured Coriobacteriaceae bacterium
CGCGTTTTCCCACCCTGACGCGTTTTTGGAAAAGGACTCTGGAGTCGCCCATGCGCTGCCCGAGATGACGCCCAAAGAACGACTCGAGGCGGTGGAGCCATGCCGTCCGTATCGCAGCTATGCGGTCATCTGCCTGTGGAACTCGCTCAGCAGCTAAACGCAAAGCCAAGCCACGCGCCAACCCGAAAGGAGCCAGACGCCAAAGCCGAGCCTCGCATCAACCCGAAAGGAACCTAGGCGTCAAAGCCATGCCTCGCGTGATCACGAAAGGAGCCAGACACCAAAGCCAAGCCCTGCGTCAACTCAATTCAGGCATCGAATCCGAACCCTGTATCAATCCAAAAGGAGAATGACCATCATGACAATCTACCGCACTGAGTACGAATCCGACCTCATCGGCCCAATCACGTTGGCAAGCGACGGGCAAGCCATCGTGGGCTGCTGGTTCGGAAACGACCGCTACTTCGGATACGGCGTGGACGGCCCAATGGAACCGAAAGACGACCTGCCCGTGTTCGACCAGGCTCGTGCCTGGCTCGACCGATACTTCGCAGGCGAGGCACCCGATCCGCACGAGCTTCCGCTCTCGGCAAATGCGACCCCATTCCAGCTGCGCGTACGCGAGGCAATGCTCGACATTCCCTATGGTCAGACGACCACTTATGGCACCATCGCGGAACGCATTGCCGCTGAGACGGGCAAGCGCTCATCCGCGCGCGCTGTGGGCGGAGCCGTCGGACATAACCCACTCTGCATCATCGCCCCGTGCCACCGCGTCGTGGGCGCCGACGGCAGCCTCACTGGCTTCGGCGGCGGCATCGACATGAAAGTGAAGCTACTCGAGCACGAAGGCATCGACCTTTCGCAATACTACCGTCCGAAACGCGGGACAGCCATCGACCCCGCAGACTGGGCGCAATAAGGGAGATGCAGTCAATCGCACTCGATAGCAGGCGCTGAAAGCGGATCAATCTCCTTTCATAAGCGTAAAGATCGGCAACGGATTCCAGCCGCAAAACATGCTTTCGAACTCCTCTTCGATGAGCTCGTAAGCTTCCTCTTTGGCAAGCGCAAACGCTTCTTCAAAAGCCTTGCCTGTAATCATTTCGAGCGCTCGAGTGTCGGTTCGGCCCACGGCATCCGACAACGAGCTCGTGTTCATCGAACGCACGGGACATACCTACCAAGTGAAGAAGCAGGACGTTGCCGACGTACTCATGGAAACCGTTAACCGCTGACAGAAGGGGAATAAAGATGCCATTCGTCATCTGCAAGACGAACGTGCCCATCTTTTGGGAACAGGGAGTCGAATTCAAAGCCCGACTCGGTCGAACCATCGCCCACGTTTTCGGCAAGAGCGAGCACTAGCCCGTGCTGCGACGCGAATAATGGGTGAGTTATCCGCCGCAAAAGCTGACACAAAGCGGCGGATGCGCCTGAAGTCAGATTTGCGCAAATTTCAGCATCGTAATCGACAAAATGTAATATTGTTAACGTCTTTACTAGTTCTAGGCGCTCTATGGAGGATTTAAGCTGAGCGTTTTGCCTGGTCGGTCTTTGCGAAGCACTCACAGCATCATTAAAAACCTTCTTTCTATACCCGTTTGATGTTAACAATCTTGCATTTTGTCATTTTCAAGGTCCATTTTTGCCCAAATAGCTTCTCAGGACTCTTTTATTCGTATTCCCGCACACGCCCTTATGCGCATGTCCTGGATGCGTATGGCTGTGAACGCCCGCACAAGCGCACGGCCGCGTATGCCTCTCGCCTTTCAAGTGTTCGTCGAACAACTCGAGCACGAGCTCGTTCGTCTGCCCGATACACGCTCGCACGCCCACATCACCAGTGCCGAGCATCAATGCGAGTAGCGGAGTAAACAGCAATTCATTCAACGCATTTGCTGTTAAAGCCTCAGCTCGGCAAGAACCTGATATTGGATGAGCCATTCGTAATCATCATCTGCTATTTCCGCATGTAAGGATGCGGGACTTTTCGTGCGTTCAATTCGTTCGAGCACGGTATCACGGACGAAATCGGAGACGCTCTTTCCTTCGAGCAGGGCACATTGCTGAACGATAGCCGCATCAGCGTCATCGATTATCATGGTTATAACAGCCATGGCGCCTCCTTTGTTTGATGTGTTACACAAGAGCGTTTGGGAAGGCCCTCAATCGCTTGACACGATGATTGTTGCATGGATGCAAAGAATATGTGTCCGTTTTTTAGGACATGGTAACTCGCTTGCATTACTGTTCACTGTGTCGGTGGAATTCCAGTGCAAAACACCAGTTGAGGGCGCGATATCGGCGATTCTACAGACACTATCTTAATTATTCTAAAGCTACGAGGGACTTGCCGATACGCGTTCTCGCCTGGGATTTTGTGAGACGTGCGGACCACCGTGAGCAGCAAATCGCTTGCGATGCCTTTTTAGAATTCGCCCAAATTCTTTGCTGGTTCTTAAACCTGAGTTCAATTTATTGGTGTATTTTGCCAGTGACGGCACATTTGCAAACAGTAAACAGCAGAAGGCGAATCGGCAAACGCGAACGACGGCCGAGGAATTGCCTTCACGCCGTTTTCCGCATGTGCTCAGATGGGTAACGAAAAGCAATCGGGTAAGGAGGTCGTTTCATGCAAATCAAGAACGTTACGGTAGCGGGCGGCGGCGTGTTGGGAAGCCAAATTGCGCTTCAAAGCGCGTACTGCGGATTCAACGTAAAGATCTGGTTGCGCTCTGAAGGCTCCATTGAACGCTGCGCTCCTAAGCTCGACCGTTTCGCTGGCATCTACAAAGCCACGCTCGAAGCTACGAAAGCCAATGCAGCAGCCCGCGCTCGAGGCCTTTCTGACGAAGACGCCACGGCCGACGAGCTCGACGCCCTCGCCGCCAAAGTCGATCCCGCGCGCCAGGGAATCGTGCTCACCACCGACTGGGATGAGGCTTTTGGCGACGCTGACCTGGTCATCGAAGCGGTTGCAGAGGACCCGGCGCAGAAAATCCCATTCTACGAGGAGCTGCAGAAGCACCTTCCCGAAAAGGCCATCGTCGTGACGAACTCTTCCACGTTGCTCCCCAGCCAATTCGCCGAGTACACCGGTCGCCCCGAGAAGTATCTGGCGCTGCATTTCGCCAACAATATCTGGCAGGGAAACACCGCCGAGATCATGGGCCATGCCGGCACCGACCAGCAATACTACGACCAGGTGGTCGAGTTCGCGGAGGCTATCCGCATGGTGCCGCTGTGCCTGAAGAAAGAACAGCCCAGTTACATCCTCAATTCCATGCTCGTGCCGTTCCTGTCTGCCGCCGAGGCGCTCTACGCCAACGACGTCGCCGATCCTGAGACCATCGACAAAACATGGACGCTGGCCACCGGCGCGCCGAACGGCCCGTTCCGCATCCTGGATGTCGTAGGCCTGGTAACGGCGTACAACATCGTGAGCATGAATCCGCAGGCTTCCGACCCCGATTCGACCCCCGGGAAGATTTGCGCCAAGCTGAAGGAAAAGATCGATGCAGGCAAGACTGGCATTAATGCTGGCGAAGGTTTCTATAAGTACAGATAAGCGCGAACGGGCGCGGGTAAGCTGAGGTGTTTGCGAGCGAGCTCAAGCGGTCTCGATCGGGCTCGAGCAACCACGGTGGATTCGCCATCACTTCACCCGGTTTCCCTGCGGACGGACCGGCGATTGAACGCGAGCAATCTCAGTCAATTCGCCACCCCTTTACACGGCTTCGCGGCTGACGGACCGGCGATCGGGCTCGAGCGATCTCGGTGGATCCGCCATCGAAAGACCCTTGCCTGGACGCCCGATGCAGCGGGCACGACGCTTGGGAGCCGCCATCTGGAGGCGCTTGGTTTGATTTTTTCAATCCTTGTACAACGGAAAAGCCGTTGGGGCTCTTGCCACAGCGGCTTTTCCTATGCGTCAGCTGCTTCGGAACCGTCATCTGGCGGTACGAGCAGATGCAAGAGCGATATGAAGCCGAAGAACGACCCGAACCCGACGAGAATGCCGTCAAGCGCAGTGCCACTGGCACGACCCATGAGCTTTTCGAGGGCGGGAAGCAGCTGCCATACGCCCCACGTGGCGATAATCGAATAGAAAAGCGAGTTCTGCAAACACACCTGCCCTTTGAAGTGAAAGCGCATGTCGCGGTAGTCCCACAGTTCGTAGTTGCGATTCGCCACCATACCCGTACAGAAGTCGACGCTAGTGCACACGACCTGGTTCAGGAAAAAGCTCGCACCGAGGGAAAGCGGCGTGGCAAGCGCCCCCGGAATGCGACCGGCATTGGCGAGGGCGCTGCCGAATTGCTGGATCGCGCCTTTCGCGGGCGATAGCACGAGATCGGCGAGAACGGTTGCCGTCCCTTCAGCAGGGAAGGGATAGAGCCACTGGTCCCACAGCATGTGGTTGGAGCGATCGTAACCGCCTTTGAAAATGCCGTGCTTGATACCTAAGCAGAACAGTATCTCGACCCAGTGCCCCAATAGCGAAAACCCCATGAAATACAAGCCGAGTTTGCGCGCCTGCGGGTACCAGGGAGCCGAGACCAGCGGCCCTGCCAAAGGAGCTGCCGCGGCCGCTCGCGCCTTCAGCCGACTTCCTGTCACGCCGGCGACGAGCGCTGCCGCCTCCACCGCATGGACGACGGGCATAGCACGATTAAAGACTTTTTCCTTCAGTGATTCCTTGCGCCACGAACGGGCAACGTAAGAGCCTTTCAGCTTCTTGTTCAAGGCGCCGAGCGCGGCTGTACCGACGGCAGTGACTCCGGCCACGGGCAAGGCGGCACGCGAGCATCGGTGGGCAAGCCAGGCGCTCATCGCCGTTCCGACAACGCTCGCGCCCGCCCTCCAGAAGCTGAAGTCGTACTTCATCTTGTTGGGATCCGAAAACCCCGCATACAGGTACCAAGAACCAATCATGTGGTTATAACACCTTTAACCTTACTCGAATGCTAAGCTAACACCACGTTATACTCATTCATGGAACGCATCGTCCCAGATCGCTAAACAAGAATTAGAAACCGCCTTTCGGATTACTTCATTCATCTGCCAAGCTTATGCACGCAAGCCAAACCAGCGCCCCCCATTGCAAACGACAAACATAAGAACGGCTCTCAGCACCTCGCATCAGCGCGGGCTGCCCCAAACGGTTGCCTCGAGAGGGCGAAGCTTGCCCGCTTCGGCGGCTCCATGGCTTCCGGCAAGCAGCTCGAGCCCCTCGACGAGCGATGGGTCGTAGGTCATATCGGCTTCGGTCCAATTTACGAGCGTGACTGCTCGCGTATCAC
>CADBQL010000222.1 GCA_902796815.1 uncultured Coriobacteriaceae bacterium
AGGCGCGCAATGCTTGTCGGCTAATTCGAGAAGAGCTTCGACAAGCGGCGCGAGACGCCACGAACCGTCCGTATACGACCCCAGGTCGATACCCGTCAAAACGATTTCCTTTACCCCGCGCTCGAGATAGCGTGCAGCCTCGCCGAGAACCTCCTGCGCAGGGACGCTCGTTGCCGCGCCACGTGCCACGTGCACAATGCAGTACGTGCACGCATGGTTGCAGCCATCTTGAATCTTGAGGTTCACGCGCGTGCGAAAGCCCTCGCCAAAGCGATCGGAGGCACTCGCCTCAAGTTTCGTCGCTTCGAGAAGGGCGGCACGCGGCACGACGAGCACGCGCTCGTCAAGCGCATCGTATCCATCTGGGTCGATTGCGGCACCGCACCCAGTCACGATAACCGTGGCGCTTCGGGAAGTTGCAAGGGCATGGCGCACGGCCTTGCGCGCCTTCTTGTCGGCTTCGCCTGTGACCGTGCACGTGTTCACGATAACGAGCTGCGCATCGTGCTCGTCGACAAGCGCGCCCCCAGCCGCAATGAGGTTAGCCGCCACGGTATCTGCTTCCACGCGGTTAACCTTGCATCCATGGTTCACGACGCAAAAACGCAAGCCCTCGACGTGGCCTTTTTCAAAAATAGCGCGCGTGTTAAGCGAGTTCATGCGCTAATTGAAGACGTCGCGCAGTTTCTCGAGCGGCGAGCGCGGGTTGGCATAGTCCTCGCCGAAGTCCTTTGCGAGCTGCTGGAGTAGTTCGCGTTGGTTCTTGGTGAGCTTCTTTGGAATGACAATGCCGACATGGACGAACATATCGCCGCGCAAATCGCTCCTGAACTTGGGCATGCCTTTGCCGCGAACGCGTATAACCTGGTCGGGCTGACATCCCTCGGGAACGCGTACGCTGACTTTTTCGTCGGGCAGAATGCCGTCAATCTCGATTTCGGCGCCAAGGGCCGCTTGAATCATTGACACCTTTGCCATAGCGTGGAGGTTATCCCCATCGCGCTCGAAGAAGTCATGCGGCTCGATGCGACACGTGACGATCAGGTTCCCCGGCGTCGCTCCGCGCAAGCCCGCTTCGCCAAAACCGGTGATGCGAAGTTGCTGGGCATCGCGAATGCCAGCGGGCACTTCGACCGTGACGCGCTGCCGATCGGGCACACGACCTTGGCCTTCGCACTCCGGGCAAGGATTCTGGATGCTCTTGCCGGCACCACCGCAATTCGAGCAGGTCGACGTCGTTCGCATATCGCCCAAAAACGTCCTCTGCACCGTATAGACGCGACCAGTCCCGTTGCAGTCGGGGCAGGTCACCTCGCGGCCGCCTTCGCCGAGTCCCGTACCCTTGCAATCCTGGCAAGGAGATAGCCTGTCGTAGACGATTTCCTTCTTGGCGCCCACCGCGACTTCCTCGAGCGTCAAGCGCAATCCGACGCCCATGTCGCGCCCTTCGGTGCGCACCGTACCGCCGCCCATTCCGCTGAAGAACGAGCTGAAAATGTCGCCCATGCCACCGAAACCGCCGCCGAAAATGTCCTCGAAGTCTACGTATCCGCTACCGCCGTAAGGGCCTCCGCCGCCAGCTGCACCAGGCATGGCGCCCGTGCGATCGTAGTATGCACGCTTGTTCGGGTCCGAGAGCACATCGTACGCCTCGTTGAGCTCCTTGAACTCTTCCTCCGCGTTTGGCGACTTGTTCACATCTGGATGGAGCTTGCGCGCCTGCTTTCTGAACGCCTTCTTTATCTCGTCGTCCGTTGCATCACGCGATACGCCGATTACTTGGTACAAATCTTTGGCCATGATGAAAGGGCCACCTTTCTGCCGGTAATTTCGCGGCTATTCCTCGGAAAGTGTCTTGCTCGCAATGCGAACCGCCTGCAAAACTTTCGAATAATCCATGCGGGTTGGCCCGATGACCGCCACGATGCCTTCCGACTCTCCATGGCCGAACCTGCTCGCCACAAGCGAAACGCCCGATAGCTCTTCGGCCTCGTTTTCCGAGCCGATTCGCACGCGCGGCGTTCCACCGGCCTCGGCTGTGGCATCCAGTATTTGCAGGAGAACTGTTTCGTCCTCGAGCACCTGCATGACGGGCAAGAGCGATTCGGTATAGGCGAATTCAGGCTGCCGCATAAGCGAGCTCATCCCCAAGCGGCGTGGATGTCGCAACGCATGCGGCGCGACGATCGTGAGACATTCGGTGAGCTGAGCAAGTTGCGTAGAGGTCTGCTCGAGCAGATCATCGAGTTCTT
Source organism: uncultured Coriobacteriaceae bacterium (assembly GCA_902796815.1). Lineage (GTDB taxonomy): Bacteria > Actinomycetota > Coriobacteriia > Coriobacteriales > Eggerthellaceae > UBA9715. Next base: position 2,253 of record CADBQL010000222.1, read on the forward strand.
TCGCACTTTGCCTTAGCTGCTCAACTGCTTGCTGCGTTGCAGAATCTTCGGCAATGGCGCCCGATTCGATCAGGTTGTCGACGAACGTGCGATACCCGAAATCGGTCGGAATTCTTCCAGCCGACGTATGCGGTTGCGAAATGTAGCCCTCGCCTTCGAGCATCGACAGCTCATTTCGGACGGTCGCGGGACTTACCCCCAGCTCATAACGCTCCGTGAGCGTGCGAGAACCAACTGGAATTGCACGCGCCACGTCTTCCTCAATAAGAGCAGCGAGTACGCGTTGACGACGATCCGAAAGCACGATGACCTTCCCTACGAGATTTTCTTACTATAACTTTGGTTATTCTAGCAGCCTCGCGCCAAGAGTGCTAACACGTTACGCAAGCGTCACAACTGAGCTACGGAACGGGCACTACCCCCGGACTCGGTTAACAAAGCACAATCGTTTTCTTTCATGTTGCGCACGAAGGGCGGGCCATCGCCCCGCTCCGCCTCCGCCCCCACCCCGTCTCGGGCCTTTCGAGCGCCCGCCTTTCGACCGCGCGCATAAAAAGCGGCTATGCCCGCAGGCGCAGAGCGCATCGCGTGGGAGAGCCACTCCTTACGCCCCAGATCGCCGCTTTCTTTGCGCGGTCGAAAGGCGGATAAAGCGCGAGACGGCCCGAGA
>CADBQL010000223.1 GCA_902796815.1 uncultured Coriobacteriaceae bacterium
GCGTGACTCATTTCAGCAGCGCAGTATGCGGGCAGGCCCCGTATCCGAAGTACAGCCCCCCGATGAGTCTTGCCCCTGGGGCGTGACTCATTCGGCCAGGCCCTGCTCTCGGTGAGTCTTGCCCCTGGGGCGCGACTCATCGGCTACAGCGCATCTGCACCGCACGCTGTCATGCAGGCCGATGCTCGCAGGGGCTAGTCGCCCAAGTTCTTGTTGTAGAGCTTGACCTCACCGCCGACGTTGGCGTACAGCGAAACCTTGTTGTCCTCGTTAAGCGCTTCCCACAGCGTATCGGCATCGGGCAGACGCACGGGAATCGGCTCGCCGACAAACGTGGGCAGTGGATTGCCATCGCCCTGATACGTGCTGATGAAATACCCGCAGCCTTCATCGCACCCTTCATAGGCGAAAAACTCGCGCACGCAACGACCGTCTACGTGCTTGAGGATCGACAGCTCGAACGTACCGTCGCCGTTCACGATGGCGCTGATGCGCGGCGTAAAATTCGGCGCATCGGGCTCATATTCGCGCGCCATGCAGCCAGCGCGGAAATCGCCTTTCTCGACAATCGTATCGGTCTGATCGCCGTTGGTCACGACAAGCGCATCGCCCATCGCGCGCACCGGATGGTAGATAATCAGGCTCGGGTCTTCGACGAGCGCCGGATCGTGCGCTTCGGTCCTGATTCCATCATCGGTCAACGCGAAAATACGGTTGCGGCTGTTGAAACTGCGGCCCATGATGAAGTAGTACACCACCCCATCGCCCACTGCGATGCCGCGCCCTGGATAGGGATTGTTTCTCAAGATGTCAGCTAAGTCTTGCATGCATGTCCTCCAACGCTCTTTTGCCTGCGCGCCAGAAGGTGCTCGACGAAATGACCGATCCTTGTTGGCGCCCCTACGAATTGCCCAGACGGTCGGCATTGTTCACGCGCATCGCTCCCCCGTGGTCCCCCACGTCATCCGTCAGTCACGACACGCTTACACATGACAGGGTAACACAGGAAAATATGACATAAAGTCGTGTTTTTTGTCATTAAGTCATTTAGTCATGGTTATCTCACCATGGAAAGGCCCTGAAGGACGCTCGCCAAAGCTGCATCCCATTACAATCCATCACCCACACGTTTAAGCAACCAAGAAGAACTTGATCAGAAAAATCACCGCAAGGATATAAGTCAACGTATAGTAGCTCTTGGCTTTGCCGCTGAAGATGTTGATGACCGAGAAAGCGATGAGCCCAAGGCCGATTGCATGACCGATAGAACCCGAAATGGGCATCGCGATGAGCATGAGGGCGACGGGTACGGACTGCTCGATGTCCTCGAAATCGATGTGCTTGAGGCCCGAAAGCATGACGATGCCCACGTAAATGAGTGCCGACGAAGTCGCTGCGGCGGGAATGACGGCTGCAATCGGCGCGATGAACATGCAGAGCAGGAACATGATGCCGCATGTGAGCGCCGTGAGGCCCGTGCGTCCGCCAGCCTCGACGCCCGAGGCGGATTCGACGAACGTCGTGACGGTCGACGTGCCGGTGCATGCTCCAACAACCGTACCGATCGAGTCACTGAGCAGGGCTTCTTTCATTTGAGGCATGCGACCTTCGGTGTCGAGCATCCCCGCGCGCGCCGCCGTGCCGACGAGCGTGCCGATCGTGTCGAACATGTCGATCATGCAGAACGTGACGATGAGCGTGATAGCCGTAAACCAGCCGAGCTCAAGGAAACCGGCGAAATTGAATTTGAACAACGTGAGATTGACCATGTCGCTGAACGGGGGAATCCACGAAGCAGTTGCCAAGGTTTCGAACGGATTGATGCCGAGGAACAGCGCCTCACCCGCCCAGTAGATGACCGACGCAACGAGCATACCCAAGATGACGGCCGCCTTGACGCCGCGATGCGCGAGCAAAACGATAACAAAAAGCCCGACGAACATCGTGACAACCGTGAGCACCATGCCCGGATACGCCGTGGTCATCGTGCTCGCCGCACTCGAAGCGGTCAGCGATCCAAAGAAATCCCTCATGACGTAGAACGGATTTCCCTCGGAATCGAAAACGCCCGCATTCGAGCCTACGCCGATGTTCAACAACATCAGACCGATAGCCGGCGCAATGCCCAAACGCACGCCGTATGGAATGGCGCCGACAATCCTCTCGCGAATATTACACAAGGTCAAAACGACAAATACGACACCTTCGGCAAGCACAATGATGAGCGCAGCCTGGAATGACGCAACATAGGACGCGCCCGTAATCGTGACGATTTGCGTAACGACGACGGCGAGGAAGCTGTTGAGCCCCATACCTGGCGCCAAGCAGAACGGCTTGTTGGCAATGAACGCCATGCACATCATGGCCACGCCCGAAGCAAGGCAGGTCGAAAGGAACACCGCATTCCAAAGCTCATCGCCGCCCATGCGCCAACCGGTCAGCAAATTAGGGTTGAGGGCAATGATGTAAGCCATCGTCATGAACGTGGTAAGACCGGCAATTATTTCGGTTTTTACCGTTGTGCCATTCTCCTTGAGCTTGAAAAACGACTCCACGAGCCCCTCCTCGAACATTAATCTCCCCTGCGTGAATAATCACAGGTAGTATTGTAGCGCACGAACC
>CADBQL010000224.1 GCA_902796815.1 uncultured Coriobacteriaceae bacterium
ACCGGCAGGAATCGTCGTCATGGCAAAACGAACGAAGATAGCAGGACTCACCTCGTCGCCGTATTCGATTTCGGCTTCGGCGAGAGCTGTATGGCAATGGCTGCACCAGTGGATGGGCTTGCGGCCTCGATAGACCGCGCCGTCCAGGTACATTCTCTTGAAAACCTCAACGTTGCCCGCTTCGTAATTCGGGATGAACGTGAGATAGGGATGCTCCCAGTCGCCATTAACGCCGAGACGCTTGAAGCCGTCGCGCTGGACGCCAACATACTTCTCGGCCCATTCGCGGCAGAGGCGGCGAACTTCGGGTTGCGGCGTATCGCGGAACTTTTCGGTCCCAAGGGTTGTCTCGACCATGTGCTCGATAGGCTGGCCGTGGCAATCCCACCCGGGGATATAAGGCGTGTAGTAACCGCGCTGCGCATGCGATTTGTTCACGAAATCCTTCAGAATCTTGTTGAAAGCATGGCCGATGTGAATCGGGCCATTAGCGTATGGAGGGCCGTCGTGCAGGACGAACGGCTCGCCGTCCTTGTTCTTTTCGAGTACGCGCCAATACAGCTGCTCATCTTCCCATTTCTGGAGCCGCTTCGGCTCGTTTTCGGGCAGGTTACCCCTCATCGCGAAATCGGTTTCGGGCAGGTTCATCGTGTTCTTATAAGACTGTGCCACTATTTCCTCTTTCAGATTAATTACATAAACCTGCTTAGTATACGTCAGAACTTTGCGGTTCGAGTGAAACGATTCGGTGCTTCAAAATCACTGCATACCGCCTTGGGCGAGCTCATGAGTCATGCCCCTTTCCAATGGGCGGAGGGTCAGTCCCCCTTCCCAATGGGCGGGGGCTGTCCAAATAAACGTTCTCGCTCTGCCGCTTATGCGAATAGTGTACATATTTTCAAGATGGCAAAATGCGACCTGGTCAAATACAGAGTGTTTCGAAAAATATGTACACTAATGACGCGCGCCTTCGCGCAAGTGCGCTTTTTTAGACGAACTCGCGGAGGGTCTGGCCCCCTTCCCAAAAACGGGCGGGGGACTGACCCCCGCCCGTTTTGAAAGGCTTATGTTCGAAGTTGTTATTCTTGCGGGGCGTAGTCCTTCCCCATCTGGAAGTCGCGGCCTTCCTTGATCCAGGTGCGGTATTCAGCAGTGGCAGTAAACACGACGTCGGACGAGGAATTCAGGGCGGTTTCGCACGAGTCCTGGATAACGCCGATGATGAAGCCGATACCGATGAATTCGACAGCGATATTCGGGTCGATGCCGAACAGCGAGCATGCGAGCGGAATGAGCAAAAGCGATCCGCCAGCGACGCCAGATGCTCCGCATGCAGAGATGGCTGCCAAGCCAGAGAGAATTACGGCCGTCGGGATATCGACTTCGAGTCCGACGTAACGTGCAGCGGTCATGGCCATGACGGTAATCGTAACGGCGGCGCCTGCCATGTTAATGGTCGCGCCAAGTGGAATCGAAACGGAGTAGTTGTCCTTGTTCAGGCCGAGTTTTTCGCACAAGGCCATGTTCACGGGGATGTTAGCTGCCGAGCTGCGGGTGAAAAACGCCGTAAGCCCAGAATCCTTGAGGCAACGCAGAACGAGTGGGTAAGGGTTTTTGCGCGTCAGGATGAATACGATAATCGGGTTCGCGACGAGCGCGATGAAAAGCATGCAGACCACAAGCACAAGGATGAGCTGGCCGTATTCGTAGAAGATGCTCATGCCGCTTGTCGATACGGCCGTGTAGACCAGGCCGAGGATGCCGAACGGAGCGCAGTTGATGATCCAACGGACCACGTGTCCGATTGCGTCGGCGACATGCCTGAAAACTTCCTTCGTATTGGTGTCTGCCTTGCGCAGCGCGATTCCGAGAAGCACGGCCCATACCAGAATGCCGATGTAGTTAGCATTAGCAAGCGCAGCAACCGGATTGGAGACGGCGTTTATGAGCAAGTTGCTCAGCACTTCGCCAATCCCTTGCGGCGATTCCTGCGTTACTTCTCCCACCGTGGCGATGGTTACGTCGACGGGGAAAATATAGCATCCAAGCACAGCGACGAACGCAGCGACGAACGTCGAAATGAGGTACAAAACGATGATCGTCTTCATGTTTCCCGAAGCCTGTGCCCTTGCGAGCGCGCTGATGACCAGGAAGAAAACGAGAATTGGCGCGACTGCCTTCAATGCGCCGGTGAACAGCGAGCCGAGCAGCGTTATGAATGCGTCGAACCCAGCCCACCAGCTTTCGACGGACAAAACGCCCGCCGATACCATTGCGCCGAAAATTGCGCCGATGATCATGCCGATGACGATTCTGAGGATCAGGCTAATGCTGTTCCATTTCTGAACTAATTCTTTCACAATGCATCCTCTCCTAACAATGAGCAGCTCTTGTCATTATTTAACTATATGCAATCCGGGCGAAAAGGACAATCGGGTTGAACTTCCTTGCTCGGCGAAATTGACAAAGCTACATCGTGTTATATTACCAAATTCGATTAACTGCAACTTGGTAATCTGGTATCATCTCTTGATAAGCGGGCGTGGCGGAATTGGCAGACGCGCCAGATTTAGGTTCTGGTACCCCAGGTGTGAAGGTTCAAGTCCTTTCGCCCGCACCACATATCCTCGCGGCCGGGCAATCCCGGCCGTTTTTTGTTATGGGCACGCATTCATGATCTGCTCCACGCTCCCGAATGAGTTTCGCCCCTGGGGCATGACTCATCGGGTGCTGCCC
>CADBQL010000225.1 GCA_902796815.1 uncultured Coriobacteriaceae bacterium
AACGCATGCTCCGCCGAAATCGAAAGCGCCTTGTATCCCAACGCCAACGACTCCACGAACGCTCGGCAGCCCCTCACAAAAGGCCAGTACAACCAACCATTTTTGTCTTTCCCGCTCGCCAGGTCGTGCTCTTCGGTGTAAATCGTCCCCTCAGGCTCGCGCACGGCAACCGCCCAGTTGAACTTGCCGCGCATCATGATGCCCTCGAGCAGCGCCTGCCCACCGACGTGCGTCTTCAGCGCGCCGTCCTCCGAAAACGCCCGCGAAAGGTCGCTTTTCTGCTTTGCTTGAACCATATGCTGAACTTTCTCTTGAATCTGTTCTCGATTATGCATTGTGCCCCGAAATAGCGGAATCCGCCGCATCTTTACACAGCATCACAAAAAGCTCCATGCGAAAACGAACACTAACGGCGTTAGGCCTTTTGAAATAATGCAGAGAATCATCTGTCCATATCTTGCTGTCTCATTATGACAGCCTATTCGGACAATACAACGTTTTGCATACGAGATGAAGAGCCTTTCTTGCCTATGGGTACGCGCCCAATCCGGCACACACTGAACCTGACTCATAGCCATGATTGGAACTCCAGAAGTGCAGTCCACATTCTATTCATAACCTCATCACATATCATTGAGTACATCGTCGCATTTTTCGTTTATTGCAACTCGCTGAGCGTGCGTTTTGGTAACTCCGAGCCTTGTTTTGGCGCGGTTTTTACCTGGTTCTTACACAAACCTTGCAGCCACAAAAAAGAAATATGAAGGTGAAAAACTGCAGCTATAATCCCACTTCATCAGGGTATTTCGATTTTGCAGACACGAGAGAGCTCGCAACTTACATGGATCGGCGCTTTTTCTCGGATTTGCACGCTCTCGAATGCTCAAACGAGAAGAAATGGCCAAAGCATGCACAACACCAAGCGAAGAGGTTGATATCTATGCTACCAGAAGCAGCCCTTCACAAAACCCCATCGCAACGTCCAGCGATCGCGATATGCGACCAATCTGCGCTCTTCTTCTATCTGCATTGCGATTGCGGTAGCGCCTATACCTCCATGCTCGCAGCAGACGATCCGTTCGAAAACTACGCGTCATCGCTCACTGACCTGCGGCACTTTAACACTGAGCATCCTCTCTATGGCGGCGAGCCAATAAGCGTTTTCACTCCTAACAGGAACTTGCGCACTTTCTCGAAGGACATCGTTACGCACCTTATAAACCCCAAGCTTCCCGATAATTCTTTCATCGAGCTGCGCGCGGGGCTCTACTTGTCATCCCCAGAACTCGTTTTTGCGCGCATGGCCAATTACGTTTCTGAAGCAACTCTTGCAAGGATTGGCATGGATCTTTGCGCACGCTATTACATAAGCCCTGCTGATGGTGAAATTTTGGATCGGAGCTCATTTCTCACGAGTCCTAGCGACCTTCGAAAGTACCTTAAGGCGGCTCCAACACTTAGGGGATGCGCGAAAGCACTCAAAGCGTTGGATTGGGTTCGCCCGAATTCGGGGTCTCCCCGTGAGTCTCAGGCATTTCTTGTTTTGAACATGCCATTTTGGGCTGGTGGCTACGCCTTAGGACTTGACCTGCTGAATTATGATGTAATCAATAACAAACCCGCCGCATTGGGCAAACAAGAAGGCCCTATCATCGATATCGTCAACACAGAGCACAGGGTAGGTATTGAATATGACGGTCGCGACTACCATAAAGACAAAGCCAAAGATGATCGTCGCCGAAACATAATAAACTCTCACGGATGGACAACGTTCACTCTTGGCAAAGAAACCCTGAGCAGTATTGCTGAAACTGAGAAATTTGCTCACCAAGTAGCAAAAACCCTGAATAAGCGCATTCGGAAACCTAAAAACTGGCGTAATAAGCATAGGGAGCTTCGCAATCAACTGGATCTACGTGGACGATGATAGCGTTTTCGCTCTCTGCAGCTTTCCAGTATGTGCTGAAGCGCTTTTGTCTATACGCGATATACGTCCCAAATGGCACTGCCCTCCCTTCTGTTACGCGATGGCGCACAGTCCCGCCTCGTATTCTGCAGCGCGCTGCCACGCGATCCCGCCTCCCCTGCCACCAGGCTTGGCCGCGCGATTCCGCCTCGCCTTCTGGCAGGCTTCGCCACGCGATCCTCGCCCTCCGCCATGCGCGACCATGCGATTCTCGCCCTGCACTCCGCCATGCGCGACCATGCGGTCCCGCCTTGCCTTCTGGCAGGCATGGCCACGCGATCCCGCCTCGCCTGCAGCCATGCGTTGGCGCACAGCCCTCGCCCTGCATGCCGCCATGCGCGATTGCACGTTTCTCAGCTATTGCCTTTTATTGTATGAAGCAAGCTCTTTCTTTACCAGAATAAAAACTCACGGGATAAACAGCGGTCTTAGTACGCAAGCACTACTGCTTCTCCGTATTCCCGTTTGACCCGGCGTCATTCAACCTGTAACTGCTCTTCACATCCCAATTCAGCGCATCCGAAAACGCCCCCCTCATCAGGAAACCGCTAATCCTGGTTTAATACAGAAGAATGATTACGGCGTCACACTTGTAAAGTATTCTGCCAATCTGGAACACTCGCGTCAGAATACGCCGGAAGTGTGTGAAAAATGGCTTATCGAACTGCAACAATGTCACACACTTGGTCGATATCCTGCCACCTTACTCTGCACTTGAGTGATTATTCGCCACTCGGTTCTCAAAATGGTTAAATATCTCATTTGTGCTGACACGGCCGGCAGAATAACGCACTTGTGCAGGAGCCAGGTTGAACGGCCGGCGGAATACCGCACTTGTGCAGAGGCCGAATGCGGGACGCGGGAGCCGGGCGGGACGGCCGGCAGAATACCGCGCTTGTGCAGAAGCCAGGCGGGATGCGGGAGCCAGATGGGAGGGATCGCTGGGCGGTAGGCTGGATGGCTAATCGGACACCTACATGATGGCACACCCGCATGGACCCGCATGGCAAAAAAAGGGCTCGCAATTATGCGAGCCCTTTCAGTCAATCAGACGCGGTTTACGGAATCTCACGCATACTGCAACCGCAAGGACTACGGTATGCGTTCAAAACCAGTAAACCCCTGCCCACGGCCAGCGCCAGCGGCAAACCCTCGCCAGCGGGCTCCGCCCACGGCCGGCACCGACGGGAGGCTACCTCCAGCAGAAGCCCCTACTCGTGACCAGCCTCTCTGTCTTCACCGACGATGACATGCTTGTCGGGATCATAAACCAGGCCACCATGCTCCTTGTGCAGGAACATCAGCTTGACAGGCTCGGAACCCTCGGCAGTCGCCAGATGCACGTGGATGAACATGAAGATGATGAACACGTACATGCCGAAGTAGTGGATGACGCGCATCGACATGGCGCCGCCCACAAGGCCGAGACACCACTGGCAGAAGGCGGAATTGGCCGTCGGCTGCCACAGGCACAGGCCCGTGATGAACATCAACAGGATCAGAATCGGGATGAGCAGGTACGACAGCTTCTGCGGAACGCCCAGCTTAGCTCCCAAAGGATGATCCTTCTTCATAAACAGGTAGTACTTGACCCACGCACCACCCTGATGGCGGTTGTCCTTCTGCGGCAGCCAGGTCTTATAGTCCTTGACCGTCTCGCGCGTGCCGCCGGTCGGGGCCGAACGCACGAAGAAGGACATGATCACGCGCACGAGGCAGTTGAGGAAGAGCACGATGCCCGCGAAGATGTGCAGACCACGTGCAATGCCCATGCTGATCGGCACTGGGAAGTGAATCAGCAGGCCAGAGATGATCAGGATCACCATGGCAGCCAGATTGATCCAGTGCGTAATCACGAACGGAAGCGGATGCGCCTCTTTATAGTGTGCAAGATGTGCCATTTACCTCACCCCCCAGGGGTTCGTAACGGTCTCGAAGTGCTTGCCAGTCGCCGGCTCGCTGACGTGAACGGCGCACGACACGCACGGGTCATAGCTGTGGACCAGGCGCAATGCGTTGAGCGGCTTTTCGATATCCGCGACCGGGCAGCCGATGAGCGCCTGCTCGATGGGACCGGGCGTACCGTCTGCAGCACGAGGCGCCAAGTTCCACGTGGTCGGAATGATGATCTGATAGCCGTCAATCGAGCCGTCGGTCACCTTTTCGGAATGGTACAGCGCACCGCGCGGCGCCTCCCAGAAGCCCGGACCATAGCCAGTCCTTGTGACGGGGTTCTCGAAGTAGCCATCGACGTTCTGGCTCGCGAACTTGTCGGCCGAAATGCCTTCGCGCTCGGCCATATCGCCAATGAGATCCGCGGCGGTACCGCCCTTGCAAGCTGCGATGAGCTCTTCGGTCCAGTCGAGCATGAGCTGGGCGACGTACTTGGTCTCGAGCTGGCGCAGGGCCACACGACCCAGCATAGAAACGCCAGCGACCAGCGGATTGTCGATGCCAACGGACTTGGCGATCGGCGCGATTGCCGTAAGGAAGTTGTTGACGTTTTCGACCATCCACGCGTTCTGATCAGCATATTCGGGCTGCTGGCCACGCGCGTACGCCACGAGGATACGGGCGAGCGGGCCGGTTTCGAGCGGCTTGCCGTCGTAGGCCGGAGCCTTGCACCACGTGTAACGATCCTCGACGTTGTAGTCGGTAAACGCCGGAATGGTGGTGAAGCTGCCACCCGCGGGAGAGCCAGTCGTGAACTGGCCTTCGGGGTCCGCTGCACGATATGTTCCGTCGCCCTCGTACCACGAGTGACCGACGTACTCGGTGATGAGCGTCTCGTCGAGGTCCTGGACACCGAAGTCGGGCTTGGTGAGGACATCCTCGATGGCGGTGATGACGCCAGCCGGCATGTAGCGGTCGTTGTACTCGAGGCTTCCGCGCTCGAAAACGCCCCATGCACCGAAGCGTCCGCAGCCGCCGCCCCAGGTCAGACCGTCTTTGTAGACGCTGCCGAGCAGCAAGGTGTCCTGGACGACCGTAGCGTCAACCCAATCCTTGATCTCGTTGACCATAGCCCACAGGTCGTCGAGCTTCTGGGCGGTGGGCACGAACGCCGTGCCGCCCGGGATGATGGTCATGACGTGCGGCATCTTGCCACCGAGCAGGCCGCAGATCTCGCTCGAACGCGCCTGGAACTTGAGAGCCTCGAGATAGTGGCTCGTGAGCAGCAGGTCTTGCTCGGGCGTGAGCAGGTAGTTCATGTCCTCTTTGGTGTTAAACCAGTTGCCCGAGAAGATTGAAAGCTGGCCGTTGTCAGCGAACTTGACGAGGCGATCCATGACCTCGTGCAGGTTGGAGTACAGCGACAGGCCATTCGCCTTCGCGAAGTCCGACGCAGCGGTCGGGTCGGCTTTTCCGATGACCGCGTTAATCGGGTTCACGTAGTCGAGCGCCGCGAGATTGTACAGCCAAAGGATGTGGCTGTGCAGGAACTGCGCACCCTCAATCAGGTTACGGATGATACGCGCGCGGTTCGGAATCTTGATGCCGTAGGCCTGCTCAGCAGCTATTGTCGAAGCATGGCTGTGCGAAACGGGGCACACGCCGCAGATACGCTGCACGATTTGCGCGGCATCCTCGGGTGCGCGATGCTCGACGACCTTTTCCATACCGCGGAAACTACCGCCGGAAACCCAAGCGTCAACGCATTTGCCGTTCGCGACTTCCATCTCGACGCGCATGTGGCCTTCGATGCGGGTAATCGGGTCGATAACTGAACGTGTCATGTCGGGTTACCTCCCCTCTTCCTTGTCAGCGGCCTCTTCAGCCGCCTTGTACTGCTGGGAAATCTCATCCTGGGCAGCCTTCATCTTGACCGGGTCACCAATGACCGAATACTCGTACTGGCCGATGGACTGATCGGGATTCTTGGCATCCCATGCGCGGATCGGCTCGAAGTCTGCGCCGCCGTCCATGCGACCGGCCTTCTTCATGCCAAAGCGATGGACCAAAATCGCAGCGCCCGCGAGCACGGTGATGCCAGCCGCCAGCACCGTGGGACGGAAGAACCAGTCGCCGATGTGCAGGCTGCGGTCGCGCTTGTAGAAAGGCGTGTTGACCTCGACCCAGTTGTCGCCCGGATCGTTGGGATTCGCCTCGCAGCAGCCCAAGCAGGGAGAACCTGATTGGATGCACCAGCTGCGGCGGTTGTTCCACAACGTGACGCCGCAATTGGCCTTGGTCTGCGGGCCCTTGCAGCCGAGCGGATACAGGCAATAGCCGAGTTCCTCTTCCTTGCTACCGAACTCGTAGACGAACTCGCCGTTCTCGAAATGGCCGCGACGCTCGCAGTTGTCGTGAATCGTCTGGCCAAAAATTCCATCGGGCTTGCCTTCGGCGTTGAGGCCGAGGGTGCTGACGACCGCAGGAACGTCGCCCTCGACGAGCGCGCCCGCGCCGCCCAGCATGAGCACCTGGACGAGCACCGACATGAGCCATTCGGGATTTGCCGGGCAACCTGGGATGTTGACAACCGGGGTGGCGATGTTGTGCTTCTTCAGGATGGCCTGGACGCCCGTAGCCTCGGCTAGATTCGGATAGGCAGCCATCCAGCCACCATTGACCGCGCATGAACCGAGCGCGATGACGGCAGCGGCGTTTTCGGCCGCATGAACGAGGATGTCCTCGCCAGTCTCCATGGCGACGCGCAGCGTGTTGCTGCCGAAGCCCTGGGTGATGCCGCCCTCGTAAACAACGACGTAGTTGCCGCTGGCGATGGTGTCTTCCTTGGCCTGCTCCAGCGAATGGCCGGCACCTGCGCTCAGAACGTCCGAATAATTCAGTGCGATGAGCTCTAGCACGACCTTGCCCGCATCAGGCGTTTCGATCTGGGCAAAAGACTCCGTGCAGCCAGTGCACGACGCGCCCTCGATCCACAGTACGGGGAAAAGGCCTCCCTTCGCATTTTCGAGCTCAGTCTCGAGCGCATTCGCCACACGCGGTGCAGCCGATGCCGACAAGCCTGCCGCAACAGCAAGCGAGCCGCAGAATTTCAGGAAGCTGCGCCTGGACACGCCGCGCGCCTCGAGCGCGTCGACGAGCCCGTGAGTAGCAGTTGTTCCGCTCATAGGCTCTCCTCTCTTTGTTGTTCCCAATTCCCTAGCAGATAGTCG